>DASVHW010000220.1 GCA_036382395.1 Candidatus Binatia bacterium
CCGTAACTGGTCAAGGTCGTCAGCACGTCCTCGTGGCCGAGGTTCTGACTCCAAGCCTTGAGTTGCTCCGGCGTCAGCTTGAGCGCGAAGGCACGCTGCACGAGCGTCTTCCGGAAGCTGTGGGGGTTGTAGTAGGGCAAACCGCCCGCTTGAAGGCAGCCCTGAAGACATCGCGCATCGGTCCGGCGCTCAACCAGTGTTTGCGCAGGACGCGGCGCGCACAGATCGCGATCGCCGCAGCGCGTGCGTAAAGGGCGGCGCAGTGGGGGCGACTAGGCGTCGGGATTCGCATCGGGCAGTTCATTGCGGTAGAAACAGTGGCGGAGGCAACCCCATGAAAGCAGCACGCTCCAGTGCATCGTCACCAGCCAGCCGGGTTCCGAAAGCACCACTCGTGGCAACGCGCTTTACC
Organism: Candidatus Binatia bacterium; assembly: GCA_036382395.1. Lineage (NCBI taxonomy): Bacteria > Candidatus Binatota > Binatia (SeqCode) > Binatia bacterium. The sequence goes on from DASVHW010000220.1 coordinate 413, forward strand.
GTGCGCGTTCCGAAGGATAGGAGGCTCACGCTTGCCATCCCGCTGGAGATCGAGCCTGGCGAAGCGGAGGTAATCGTCCTCCATCACGGCGCGAAGCCCGCCCGTAAACGTGAGCCGCTGGCGAGGATTACGCACCATCCAGCCTTTGGACTCTGGGCCAAGCGTGCAGAGGCGGCTGACCCTGTTGCGTTCGTAGAGGAGCTCCGCCGCCGCGTCATGGAGAAGCGGACGGCGCGATGATTATCGACACGACCATCCTGGTGGACCTGCTGCGCGGCTCGACGAAGGCGAGGACTTTTCTCGGCCGCGTACCCCCTGCGGAGAGGATGGTTTCTGCCGTCACGGTAGCGGAGCTCGTCGAGGGTTGCCGCAGCCGCCGAGAGGTTGCAGTACTGGATCGAGAGCTTCATCTATACAAGATCGTCTGGATCGACGAACCACAATCGCAGCTCGCTGATCGTTGGCACCGCCGCTTCCGACTGAGCAAGGGCATCGGCTACCTCGATTGCCTGATCGGCGCCGCCGCGTTCTGTTCGTCCGCGACGTTGGCAACGCTCAATGAGAAGCACTTCCGCATCCTGCCCGGCATGTCCGTCTCCCGGCCATACTGACCGCCCCGCGCCTCGCGAATCACCTTGGTCATGACTCCTGGTCAACAAAGAGGTCCTTCCAGCGAAGGCAACCGTGCCCCCGCCAGGGTCCGGTGCCTCGATACGCCGCCAGACGAAGGCGGCTACTCGGCATGAACGGATTTGTTTGTGAATCATTTGGAGTCCAAATTCCGCTCGCCCCGAGTACCGGCTCCTTTTGGGCCGTGTCTCGAGGGGCACCCTGCCTCGACCCCAGTCGGGCGCGACAATGACAGGTCCCTGGGACCCCCGCAACGGGGTCTGGAAAGCAGTACTTTCGCATGTCGCAACGATGGAATGTGCCGCGCTGATCTGGATGAGCAGCGATTCCCCCGCAACCTGAGCAGCCCCGGGTCTTTGGTGCGGAAGGTCATGAAGTCGACAGACCCGCCGATCCGCCAATGCGGCAGATGGCGTCGTTTCCCACCTTACACCTCGGTTGCCGGGAACGCCCCCAGCGCGAACTTGCCCGGCGCTTCCCGCCGTCATGTGACCCCGACAATGTGGACAACGTCGCGGAATGGTGAGAGAGGTATCATCTGTTCACCCCGTCGCCGGTGAACCTCGAAGACCCAGTCGTTCTCCGCAATCTCTCCGAGTTGGCTGTCGGCAAAGTGCTGTACGACGCCTTCAAGACCGCCATCAACGCGCTCACCATTCAAGTAGCCGGCACGACGCGCATCGAAGATCGAATTCGTCTGCGCGAGACGCGCCCCTTCCGTACCGAGCCGCGGCCTTATCTGGCGGCGAGCAAGTCCATCTTCACCAAGACCGTCGGCGAAGCCCATTCCGGCGGCTTTGAGCTTTCCTTCGCGGCCTTCCTCGAAGCAGCCAAGGATGTGGCCGCGTTCGCCAAGAACTACCTCGCGATCGGCTTCAAGCTCGACTACGTGAAAGCCGACGGCGACCTCTCCACCTACACGCCCGATTTTATCGTCCGCACCACCGACGGCGTGATCTGGATTGTCGAAACCAAAGGCCGTCAGGATCTCGACCTGCCGCAGAAAATGGCGCGGCCGAAACAATGCTGCGCCGACGCCACCGCCGCCAAGGCCGCCGAAGACGGTTTCTCAGGCCAGCGTTACGATTTCGCTTTCGCGGATCAGCACGGCTTTGAAAAGCACGCGCCGAAGACCTTCGCCGCGCTCGCTACGAGCTTCACGGAATACACAAGGATGACCATGAGCGATCGAATTCAGACTCCCGAACCTCGCATTGCGTTGTTCCAGCGTAAAGAAGTTCGCCGAACCATTCACAACAACGAATGGTGGTTCGTCATTACGGACGTGATCACGATCCTGACCGATTCGGTTGATCCGTCGCAGTATCTCAAGCGAATACGCCAGCGTGATCCCCAGCTGAACGAGGCTTTCAAAGGGGGGGTGCAACTTGTACCCGGTCGCCCCTTGCCCTGGAATGTTCTACTGACGGCGATCCTCAGAAGATTCTCTGCTGGAACACGGAGTCGGGGAAGTCGGCGAGCTTCTTTGCGAGCTACTGACGGCAGGAGCGCCCCGCACATGGCGGGCCGATCTGAGCGTGTAATAGCGGAGCTGATGATCCGCCCACCGAAGCGGATTTTACTTCTCCAGCTTGTCCTTGTTGGTGACTCGCACCTTCATCGGGCTGGTTGAAGGATCCTGCTGGGTGATGCTCTCTTCTTCCTCATACCCGGCGACGTTGCCATTGGCATCGTACTTGGTCGTGTAGGAATGATGGTAGATCGGCGGCGTGCATCCCACTGCGAGCGTCGAGACCAGGAGTAGTGCCATCGCGAAGAGCTTCAGGTGCATGATCGTTTTCCCCTTTCGAGCTTCGGCCGCCTGGCTCTCGTACCGAACTGGCCCCGATCCAAGGAACCAGGCGTGCAATCAGTCAAGTTTCACCAGCAGAATTCTTACCTTGGTATCACTTCAGATGTCAAGGACGAACCTCCGGCGTGTCGTAGGTCAGTGATTCTGTCCGCTCTAACGCGTCAGTGATTCTGTCCTCCCCCTCTGGGGTGGCGTTGGTGGGGATCTTAGGCGGGGAATGGCAGGCGTTCTGTTGCCCATCCGCACGATCTCCTCGAACGCAGCACCGATCGAGATGGCGAGTTGGTCAGGCGTCCGCAGAGTTGGCGGGATCTCGCCCGCGCTGATGAGCCGTATCCTGATTCTCATTGGCTACGGGTACGAGATCCGTTCAGTACGAGATCCGTTCATTGACAGGCGTCGGCCCTTCCAAGTAACTGATGCTGCACTGCGCCTCGCGCTATCGCGGCAAGGGGTCGTGCGACGGTGGCTTGGGGGGATGATGTCTGGCAATCACTCCGACGTTGAGAAGCGGCTCTGGGATGCGGCCGATGAGCTGCGGGCGAACTCGAAGCTGAAGTCGTCGGAGTATTCGGTCCCGGTGCTCGGGCTGATCTTCCTGCGCTACGCCGACCAGAAGTTCTCCGAGATGGAGAAGACGCTGGCCGCGGCCAGTACGGGGCGGCGCAAGATCGGCAAGACCGACTACCAGGCCAAGGGCGTCCTCTACCTGCCGGAGCCGGCGCGGTTCTCGACGCTGCTCAGGCTCACCGAGGGCGACAACATCGGCAAGGCGATCAACGACGCCATGAAGGCGATCGAGGAGGAAAACGAGGACCTCAAGGGCGTCCTGCCGCGGACCTACACCTCCCTGGAGAACGCCACCCTGGTCGAGCTGTTGAAGCTGCTGGCGTCGATCCCGATGGACATCGAGGGCGACGCCTTCGGGAGGATCTACGAGTACTTCCTCGGCAAGTTCGCCATGTCCGAGGGGCAGAAGGGCGGCGAGTTCTTCACCCCGACCGCCATCGTCAAACTCATCGTCGAGGTGATCGAGCCGTTCCACGGGCGCATCTACGATCCGGCCTGCGGCTCGGGCGGCATGTTCGTCCAGTCCGCCCGCTTCGTGGAGAACCACAAGAAGAACCCGAGCGCCGAGATCATGGTCTACGGCCAGGAGAAGACCGCCGAGACGGTCCGGCTGTGCAAGATGAACCTAGCGGTGCACGGCCTGTCGGGCGACATCCGCGAGGCCAACTCCTACTACGAGGACCTGCACCATGCACCCGGCCGCTTCGACTTCCTGATGGCCAATCCGCCCTTCAACGTCGATCGGGTCAACAAGGAGCGCATCAAGGACGACAAGGACCGCTTCCCGTTCGGGATGCCGAGCGTCGACAACGGCAACTACCTCTGGATTCAGCTCTTCTATTCGTCGTTGAACGACACGGGGCGCGCGGGCTTCGTGATGGCGAACTCCGCCGCCGACGCGCGCGGCTCCGAGTTGGGGATCCGCAAGCAACTAATCCAGTCGCACGCCGGGGACGTGATCATCGCCATCGGCTCGAACTTCTTCTACACGGTGACGCTGCCTTGCACGCTGTGGTTCCTCGACAAGGGCAAGCAGGCTCCGCCTCCCTCTCTCTCTGGGAGAGGGTCAGGGGTGAGGGCTCCCGACACGGTGCTCTTCCTCGACGCCCGCCACATCTACCGCCAGATCGACCGTGCACACCGCGACTTCACGCCCGAGCAAATCGAGTTCCTCGCCAACATCGTGCGCCTGTACCGCGGCGAGAAGCCCGAAATTACGAACGGCAGCAATGCCCTGGTCGCCGAGAAGTTTCCAGAGCTGCGCTACGCCGACGTCGCGGGCCTGTGCAAGGTGGCCACACTCAAGGACATCGAGAATCAGGGCTGGAGCCTCAATCCAGGCCGCTACGTCGGAGTTGCCCCCGGCGATGCCGTCAGCGACGAGGACTTCAAGGAGCGGCTCGAGGTCCTCAACGAGGAACTCGAGTCGCTCAACGACCAAGCCCGCGGCCTCGAAGAAGCAATTGCCCACAACGTTGCGGAGATCTTGAACGCATGAGCAGGGGGTGGAGCAGAGCCAAACTTGGCGACGTGTGCCGCGTTGTCCCTGGCTTCGCGTTCAAGAGTAGTGACTGGACCGATCACGGCATCCCGGTTGTCAAGATCAAGAACATTAGAGGCGACAGCTCGGTTGACCTCACGGAGGTCGATTGCGTACCCGAGTCGTTGCTTACACCGAAGCTTCAGAAGTTCGTGCTCAAGGATGGTGACATTCTCGTCGCGATGACCGGTGCGACCGCTGGTAAGGTAGGCAAGCTCCGTGCTCAGCGTCCCGTTCTGTTGAACCAGCGTGTCGCCAAGATCGAGCCGGTAGGCGCACACCCTGAGTTTGTCTGGGCAATTGTCAGCACCGAGGAGTGCCAGAGAACATTCTTCCATCTCGCCGATGGCGCGGCGCAACCGAACATGAGCGGTAGCCAAATCGAGGGCGTCGAGGTTCCGCTCCCCCCGCTCCCCATCCAACGCCGCATCGGCTCGATCCTCTCCGCTTACGACGACCTGATCGACAACAACACGCGGCGGATTACGATTCTGGAGGAGATGGCGCGGGCGCTGTACCGGGAGTGGTTCGTCCACTTCCGTTTCCCCGCCTCCGCTCAGGCTACGGCGGGCAGGCCCGGCCATGAGCAGGTCAAGCTGGTCGACTCGCCCCTCGGGAAGATCCCGGAGGGGTGGGAGGTCGTGAGCTTCGTCGAAGTCGCGGACGTTCTCAGTGGCGGCACACCTAGCACCAAGGTTTCGGAGTATTGGGACGGGAGCATCCCCTTCTTCACACCTAGAGATGCTACTTATTTATTCTACGTCGGCGAAACCGAGAAGTCGATCACGGAACTCGGCCTCGAAAACTGCAGCAGTCAATTGTACTCCAAGGACACGGTGTTTATTACAGCTCGCGGGACGGTCGGCAAGGTCGTAATGCCACCCGTCGCCATGGCTATGAACCAGTCGTGCTACGCGCTCCGCGGGAATGCCGGCATCGACCAGTTGTACGTGTTCCTCCTGACCCTAGATCAAGTCGACTACTTGAAGAGAAACACGGGCGGCGCGACCTTTGACACGATCGTCGTGGAGACGTTTCGTCGGATGCGAGTTGTCCGGCCATCTATCCAGCTGATCTCCGATTTCGCGGCGCTGGTGAGGCCGGCTTTTGAATTCACCCAGGCTCTTGCAGCTAAGAACACAAACCTCCGCGCCACCCGCGACCTGCTGCTTCCAAAACTGATCTCCGGCGAGATTGACGTGTCGGCCCTGGACATCGCGGCGCAGGAGGCGACAGCGTGACGAGAGCCGCCGCTTGGCAGCCGCGCTATACGCTGACGCCGGCGGTCGCGCGTGGGCTCATGGACATCGAGGCGGCGCGCGCCGTAGTGGAGCAGCACCCGCTGCCGCCAGCCGCCGAAGCCGAGCTGCGCCACCGGGC
>DASVHW010000221.1 GCA_036382395.1 Candidatus Binatia bacterium
GCGGAAGGCGATCATGGAGGAGCGGGCGGACGCGTTCGTGGCGCTGCCGGGCGGATTCGGGACGCTGGAGGAGATGTTCGAGATCATCACGCTCAAGCAATTGCAGCAGCACAACAAGGCGATCGTCTTCCTCAATGCCGCTGGGTACTATGGGCCGCTGGCGGCGGCGCTGGAGCACATGTACGAAGCGCAGTTCGCCAAGCCGGCGTACCGGCAGATGTACAGCATTGCGCCGGACGTAGCGACCGCGATCAAGCACGTGGAGAGCTATCGTCCGGCGGAGTTGCCGTCGAAATGGTTCGTGTCGGGCGCGACGTAATATCGCCGGTGTTACCGAAGTGTGTGCAATCGGCCTTTCGAGGTTGACCGGGGTGCCGGAGGCGGTCAGACTCTCAGCACTCACAATGAAATCATCAGTCTGGCTCGGCGCGGGAATCGTGCTTAGTGGGATCCTGCTCGGATGCGGAACTGGGATTGTCCAGAAATCCGCATATTCCGCTAAGCCCTCACAACTCAATGAAATGGAAGCAGCACCGCGTGCAGGGATGAATCCTGCGATCTCTACCACCACACCGATTGTTTTGAGCCGGCCGACGCGTCCGGCACGGCCGGGTGTGGCTGCCACCGCAAGAATGCTTACCATGTTGCCTACGACATTGCCGCCGGCAGTGGCGGGGACTCCCTATTCATTCGCGCTCACGGCGGTTGGGGGTACACCGCCCTATACGTGGGACGGGGGCGCCTGGACGCCTGTCGATACGAATGGCCTGACGATCAACAAGTCCTCGGGCATAATTTCCGGCACTCCGACCTACACCGGGACGATGCCGCTGATCTTTGAAGTCGTGGACTCCAACGGGGCAGCCTCGACGGTGCAATACGATCTTCGGGTAACCGGAACTGGCAGCAGCGGCACGATCACTGGCTCCCCGCTTTCGGGAATACAAGGGCAGAGCTATACCTGGAATTATGGGGCCTCGCTGGCCGGCATCTATTGTGGGCCGGCAAGTAGATTTCTTGCAGGTGTGGTGCCACCCGGACTCGGCTGGGGATTGAACCCGGTGTACTCTCCGACCCAGCCGTACTCTTTGTATGGCACGCCCGATATCGCCGGGGAATTTACCTTCACCATCTCCTACGCCGAAGTCGCGACCGGGAGCTGTACGCCGACAGCGACGAATGCAGCTACTTTTTCAGTGACGATCGCACCGGCTACCTCGCCGGCCTCGCCGGCAGGTTCGTCCAATTGGACACGGCAGTCAACTGCCGCCGTGGTGGCGCCCACGGCCGGACAATGGGATGGTTTCGCGGTCCGAGCCCCTTCCGTGATCAAAGTCGGCAGTACGTACGTGATGTACTACGAAGGCGAAGATAGCGCCACGCATACCCGACAGATCGGCCGTGCGATTTCCAGCGACGGGCTGAGTTGGACAAAGTCGCCGGCGACCCCAGTGCTCGCAGTCGGTCCCTCTGGCGCCTGGGATTCGGGGGAAGTCCGCTATCCGAGCGTGTTCTACGACGGCACAACGTACCGGATGTGGTATTGGGGCGCGGGCAGCGGATGCGACCTGATGGGCCTGGCAACTTCGAGCGATGGGATTACGTGGACGAGGCCACAGACCGCGTCGGGATTCGGAAGCTGCGACTTCGCCGGCCAGTATGCGCCGGGAGCAGTCATTAAGAACGGGTCAACCTTCATGATGTGGTATTGGGAACCTTTGGGAGAGGCGATTGGGTTGGCGACCTCGGCGGACGGCATTTCCTGGACCAACAGCGGGTTGGTGAACATGCCGGTTGATTTCAATAATGGCGCCGGTTTCTCCCGTCCGGTGGTGGTGCTGGACGGCACTACCTTCCGGATGTGGTTCGCAAGACACTACGGATTCGTAGCTGCGGGAAACGCATCGGGCTTTGACATCTACAAGGCAAACATGGGTTACGCGACATCGAGCGATGGCCTGAACTGGTCCGTGTATCCGGCGAGCGGGGCCACCGTGTTCGGAGCGGGACGGGAGAATGCGTGGGACCATACCGGCGTCGGCGATGCCGCGGTCATCAAAGATGGCACGACGTACAGGATGTGGTACACGGGCGGTCGAATTAATATGCCGTCGCCCGGATACTACGCATTCGTCGAGGGGGCGATCGGCTATGCGGCCATCCCCTGATCCCGGCGTTTGGTTACGTTGACTCATCCATCAACTTGCAATATGCTGCGCCCATCGAGAGCCTGCGGAGAGGTTTCTTGGGCTTGCCACCCCCCAGGGCCGCCCCCCAAGTGAATTGAATCCAGACCGCGCCACGGATTTGAACCCATGCCGATCGACCACATAGGCCGTTACAAAATCGAGGCAGAGCTTGGCAAAGGGGCCATGGGCGTGGTGTACAAGGCCACGGACCCGAACATCGGCCGCACGGTGGCGCTGAAGACCCTGCGCGTGGACGTGAGCGGCATGGAGAGCGAAGAGATGGTGAAGCGCTTTCACGCGGAAGCGCGCAACGCGGGCGTCCTGAACCACGCGCACATCGTCACCATCTACGACGCGCAGGAACTGGAAGGCATCTTCTACATCGCCATGGAGTACATCCAGGGGCAGACCTTGCAGCAGGCGCTCCGGCTGGGCACGCTGCCGGTGGAGAAGGTGATCGATATCACGCGCCAGGTATGCGCGGGCCTGGACTACGCGAGCGCGCGCGGCATCATCCATCGCGACATCAAGCCCGCCAATATCATGATCATGCCCGATGGCACGGTGAAGATCATGGATTTCGGCATCGCCAAGAGCGCGGGGACGGGCATGACGTCCACCGGCCAGGTGCTGGGCACGCCGAACTACATGTCGCCGGAGCAGGTGAAGGGGAAGACGCTGGACGGACGGAGCGACCTGTTCAGCCTGGGCGTGGTGCTGTACGAGATGCTCACGGGCGAGCGCCCGTTTACGGGCGAGAACGTGACCACGATCATCTACAAGATCGTGAACGAACATCCGCCGGCGCCGCGCGATCTGGACGGAACGGTGCCTGCGGGGTTGAGCGCGGTGGTGATGAAGGCGCTGGCCAAGAACCGCGACGAACGCTATCAGAAGGGCGCGGACCTGGCCAGGGACCTGGAGAACCACCAGAAATTCGGCGCCGATGTGGGCCAGATGACGTCGATCCTGAGCGACCAGGCGGTGGTGGCGGCCGTACAGCCGCCGATGCGCGCGACCAGCGGGACGGTCGCAGTGCCGCCGGTTGCGGCAGCTGCACCGATGGCAGCGCCGAAGATTGCGAGCCCGGTCGCGGTCCAGAAGCAAGCCACGCCGCCGAAAAAGGCGCCGGTCGTTGCGAAATCGCAGAAGAGCCCGCTGGCCCTGGCTGGGGCGGCGGTGCTGGCAATTGTGCTGTTGGTTGGAGGCTACGTTGGGCTCAAGATGAAGTCGAAGCCGGCGGAACAGCCGGCGCCGGCCACAACCACGCCCGCGCAGCAGTCCGCGCCCTCCGCGGTTGTTCCGGAAGAGAAGAGACCCGCGGAGACTCCAAGTACAACCGCCGCCACACCCGCAGTTGCAGCGCCGACGACAGGCGAGTTGCGCGTCAGTTCGACACCTCCGGGCGCAAGATTCACCATCGACGGCGGCGCCGAATCGCGGTTCGTCGCGCCGTTTACCCTGCCGAAGCTGAAGGAAGGTCCGCACACGGTGGTTTTGACGCTGGATGGCTACCAGCCAGCAACACG
>DASVHW010000222.1 GCA_036382395.1 Candidatus Binatia bacterium
GAGCCGTGCCTGGACGTCGTGAGCGCGAGCGATAATCCTAAGCAAGCTCGGATCGGCTGCGGCATTATCACTGGAATCCTCGACCAGCATTTTCATTTCGCGACCGACGCGCTTCAGCCGCACCGGTGCCGCCAATGTTAGAATCTGATCAGACGAATTTGCCGGCTTGTGATCCTGTGCCTGCCGATCAATCGATGACGCGCTAAGCAACGCAGCAAGACTGCTTTGAGAGATAGCGATTTTGACGCTATCAAGCCTGACCTCGACGCGGCGGATCAAGGCCATCAGTATTGCTTTGATCTTCTCTGGTGCTTGGGCGCCAAGATCGTCGGCAATCTGTTGTGCGCGCTCGATCAGGTCCCCCTGTCCGACATTCTGGTCGACTTGATTGTCGATGGCGTCGAGGATTTCACCTCGGTGGGCGAGGAAAATGCGAAGCCTATTGATCACCACCGTTTCGAGGTTGCCCGCCGGGATCCGGCGTCGATTTGAGCCGCTTCTTGCGGCACCAGTTACGAGGGAGGTCGACACATAATACCGATACCGTGTTCCCTTCTTGACTGACCATGTAGGTGTCAGTCGCTCCCCGGCCTCGTCAAAGACCATGCCGGTCAGCAGGCTTGGCTGCTTGGTGCGGGCGCCGGTCGCCCGTGCCACGCGATTGTCGGCGAGTGCCGCTTGGACAGCATCCCATAGCGGCTTGTCAACGATTGCCGAATGCTCTCCGGGATAGGAATTGCCCTTGTGTGTTGCCTCCCCACGGTAAGTACGGTTCTGAAGCATCAGATAGAGCGCGCCATGCGAGAACTGTTGGTGACCATATTTCGTGCCATCGGGTCGGACTCGTCGCTTGCTCTTGATTCCGGCGGCGGCCAGCTCTTCCCCCAGGGCGCGGACCGACCTGAGCTTGAGATAGCGTTGGTAGATATCAACAACGGCCCGAGCCTCGGCGTCGTTTACGATGAGCTTGCGCTCTTTCACGTCGTATCCGAGTGGCACCGTGCCGCCCATCCACATGCCCTTCTTCTTCGAGGCGGCAATTTTGTCCCTGACTCGTTCACCGATCAGTTCACGCTCAAACTGGGCGAACGACAGCAGGATATTCAACGTCAGCCGTCCCATGCTCGTGGTGGTGTTGAACTGCTGGGTGATTGAGACGAACGACACTCCGCGGCGGTCGAAAACCTCGACGAGCTTGGCAAAATCGGAGAGCGCTCGCGTCAGCCGGTCGACCTTGTACACGACGACCACATCGATCTGGCCGGCCTCGATGTCGGCCAGCAGCTGTTGCAAGGCTGGCCGCTCCATCGTGCCGCCGGAATACCCGCCGTCATCGTACAGCGTCGGCAGCACCGTCCAGCCCTCATGCTTCTGCGACAAGATGAAGGCGGTGCAGGCTTCGCGCTGGGCATCGAGCGAGTTGAAAGCCTGCTCCAGGCCTTCATCGGTCGATTTTCGCGTGTAGATCGCGCAGCGAGACCGTTTGACGGGTCGCCGAGCCGTCTTTTCTGATTCAGCCATTGCGCCCTCCGCTCGGACGCTCTTTGCCCGTCACAAGCAGTCCGAAGAAGCGCGGTCCCGACCAGTGCGCTCCGGTGATCTTCTTTGCGATCTTGGTCAGAGATGCGTAACTCGAGCCGGCATATTCGAATCCATCTTCGGTTACCGTGACGGGGTGGGTCCGGCCATGCCATTCGCGGACAAGACGCACGCCCGGCTTCAGGCTGAGACTCGGCGTGGGGCCGACGCGGCCTGTCGTACGCAAAGTCTTCGCCAGCGTCCGCAGCTTACGACGCGTCGCCTTGCCGAGCCCGCCGTGTTCAATTTCCTGAAGCCGGTAGCCAATCCCGAGGATCAGCAGATCGCGGCTGATCCTCGGCGCATCACTGTGGTACAGGTGCCGCCATTCGCGCCGCAGCTCGTCCGGGCTCGCGCCGGCCAGGACAAGCTGCGGCGTTGATCGCGAGGACGGCGCTGTCGGGTGCACCGACCGCGGAGCCATGATTAGGCCACCTGACGGTCGGGATTATCTACCTTGGGCTTCGGTTTGCCCAACTTGCCCGTGACGATGCGATAGACCCTGTCGCCACTATCCGACTTCTCAGATTCCAATGTGAGGCCGAACTTCTTGCGCACGACCCCTGCAAAGAATCCACGGACCGAATGCTGTTGCCAGCCGGTGGCTTTCATGATGGCGGAAATCGTCGAACCCTGCGGCCGGCGCAGCAGGCCGAGGACTTCGGCCTGCTTGGAGTTCGCCCGCGGCTTGGGTTGGGCGGAATTCTGATGGTTGGCGGCTTTCCGTGGGGACTTGGTGGCGGACGCTGACTTCACCTCGTGGGCGGGTTTGCTCTTGGTCATTTCGGTCTCCTCTTGCGGTGTACGACGGCACATGCCGCCACCACCGAAACCCCGCGGAGGCCCAAGGGCGCTGGCGGGGGAGGAGCGGATCCTGGAGACGGTCAGGTCTTGCT
>DASVHW010000223.1 GCA_036382395.1 Candidatus Binatia bacterium
GCGGCTCGGCTGCATGTATACGGCCGGGTCGAGTACTGGGACCATTTCGACCTGAAGACGCCCCACGCCACACGGTTCGCCCTGTACTTGGAAGACGATGTCACCAAACCGTTTCGCGCAGAGGGACCATACAACGATGCCGACTAAGGCGACCGTTAGGAGCAGCGCCAGGACCGCTCCCAGCGCCGGCAGCAGCCCAAAACCCGCCGCAGGCCCTGGAGGTTCAGCTTTGTCCGCGTTTTCGAGCTTTTGTGCAGGCCGCCTAGCTGTTGGGCAAGAATGAGCTTTTGTGCAAAGCCCGCCGGGGGCTTGAAAAAGGACCGTAATAGTCCTATTTAACTACTATGATTCGGATCGCGAAGCTCACCGACTACGCCATCGTCCTGCTCACGTACTTTGCAGGCGACGCGGACCAGGTGCGCACCGCGCGCGATTTGGGTGCCCAGGCCCGGATACCGCTGCCGACCGTCTGCAAAGTGCTGAAGGCCCTCTCACGCGGGGGGCTGCTGGTCTCGCAGCGGGGCGTAAAGGGTGGGTACAGTCTGGCGCGGCGCCCGGAAGAGATCTCGATGGCCAGGATCATCGGCGTGATCGAGGGGCCGATCGCCATGACAGAGTGCAGCACTCACCCTGGTATCTGCGGGTTGGAGCCGGCGTGCCCGGTCCGCAGCAACTGGCGGCGGATCAACCAGGCGGTGCAGCGGGCACTCGATACGCTCACCCTCGCGGACATGACGGCGCCCCTGCCGCAGCGGCTGGCAGCACCGGGCCGCAACCATGCCGTTTTCCCGCTCACGCTGATGGCGAGGCAGACTTCATGACGACAACAACGGATGCAATCGAGCGGCTGACACAGCAGGAGTACAAGTACGGCTTCGTTACCGACCTCGACACCGAAACGGCGCCGCGCGGGCTGAACGAAGACATCATCCGGCTGATATCGGCGAAGAAGAACGAGCCCCCCTTCATGCTGGAATGGCGACTCAAGGCATTCCGCCATTGGGACAAGCTCGCCAAGTCCGAGGCGGAGCCGAAGTGGGCCAACGTGCACTATCCCCCGATCGATTACCAGGACATGATATATTACGCGGCGCCGAAGCCGAAGAAGCAACTCGGCAGCCTGAATGAGGTCGATCCCGAAGTGCGGGCCATGTTCGACAAGCTGGGGATCTCCCTGCAGGAGCAGGGACGCCTCACGGGAGTGGCGGTGGACGCAGTTGTTGACAGCGTTTCCGTCGCCACGACGTTCAAGACGAAACTGGCCGAGCTCGGCATCATCTTTTGCGCCTTTTCCGAAGCCGTGCGTGAGCACCCCGATCTCGTGCAGCGGTACTTGGGGTCGGTGGTGCCGTACACCGACAACTTTTTCGCGGCGCTGAACGCGGCGGTCTTCAGCGACGGCTCATTCTGCTACATTCCGCAGGGCGTGCGCTGTCCGATGGAACTGTCGACCTACTTCCGTATCAACGCGGCCGAGACCGGGCAGTTCGAGCGGACACTGATCATCGCCGAGGAAGGCAGCTACGTCAGCTACCTCGAAGGCTGTACCGCCCCGATTCGCGACCAGAACCAGTTGCATGCTGCGGTCGTCGAGCTGATTGCACTCGACAACGCCGAGATCAAATACTCGACGGTGCAGAACTGGTACCCGGGCGACAAGGAAGGGAAAGGTGGCATCTACAACTTCGTCACCAAGCGCGGTGTTTGCCGAGGCATCAACTCAAAGATCTCCTGGACCCAAGTTGAGACCGGCTCGGCGATCACCTGGAAGTACCCGAGCTGCATCCTGCAGGGGGACAACTCGGTGGGAAAATTCTATTCCGTCGCCCTCACCAACAACTATCAGCAGGCGGACACCGGAACCAAGATGATCCACATCGGCAAGAACACCAAGAGTACGATCATCTCGAAAGGTATCTCCGCCGGTCATGGGCAGAACACCTATCGCGGGTTGGTGAAGGTCATGAAGAGTGCCACCGGAGCGCGGAACTATTCGCAGTGCGACTCGCTGCTGCTCGGTGACAAGTGCGGCGCCCACACCTTTCCCTACATTGAGGTGCGCAACGCCGAGGCGCAGGTGGAGCATGAAGCGTCCACCTCGAGAATTGGCGAGGACCAGCTGTTCTACTGCCAGCAACGTGGTCTGGCTGCCGAGGATGCTGTGTCGATGATCGTCAACGGCTTCTGCAAGGAAGTCTTTCGTGAGCTGCCGATGGAGTTTGCGGTGGAAGCCCAGAAACTCCTCAGTGTCAGCCTCGAAGGCGCTGTCGGCTGAGCCGCTGACACCCGCTTGCAGCAAGAAAGGCACACCATGCTACAGATCAGTAACCTGCACGTCCGCGTTGAGGGCAAGGAGATTCTGCGGGGTCTCAATTTGACGGTGAAAGCCGGCGAGGTGCACGCCGTCATGGGGCCGAACGGCTCCGGCAAGAGCACGCTGGCCAACGTCCTCGCCGGTCGCAGCACCTACGAGGTCACGGAAGGTCAGGTGTTGTTCGAGGGCAGGAATCTGCTCACCATGCCACCGGAACTCCGAGCCCGGGAGGGGATCTTCCTCGCCTTCCAGTACCCCGTCGAGATTCCGGGTGTCAACAACGCCTATTTTCTGAAGGCGGCCGTCAACGCCGTGCGCACGCACCACGGCCTCGAAGAGCTGGATGCCATGGATTTCCTCGCCCTGATCAAGGAGAAGGGCAAGCGCCTGGACATGGACCAGGCTCTGTTGAACCGCTCCGTGAACGAAGGGTTCTCCGGCGGCGAAAAGAAACGTAACGAGATTCTGCAAATGGCGATGCTGGAACCGAAGCTCGCCATCCTCGACGAGACCGACTCGGGTCTCGACATCGATGCGCTGAAGACGGTCGCCAAGGGCGTCAATGCGCTGCGGAGCACGGACCGGGCGATGATCGTCATCACGCATTATCAGCGCCTGCTCCACTACGTCGTTCCGGACCACGTACACGTCCTGTCGGAGGGTCGAATCGTGAAATCGGGCGATCGTGGGCTGGCGCTGGAGTTGGAGGCCAAGGGCTACGGCTGGGTCGAGCACGAGGTGGCACGCCCGCCGCAGCCGGCCCCCGTAGCGACCGTGCAGTGACGCAATGGATGCAGCCGACACCTATCTCTCGATGTTCGCGGAGCTCGAACATGAACCGGCCGGGCGGAAACCCGCCTGGGTCCACGCGATCCGCAAACAGGCCATCGCCCGGTTCGCCGAGCTCGGCTTTCCGTCGACGCGGCTGGAAGACTGGCGGCACACCAATGTCGCCCCGATCACCAAAGTTCGCTTTCTGCCGGCGCGGGCATACCACCGCAACGGGCTGACGCCCGAGTCCCTGGAGCAGGCAACATTGGGAGGACTGGCTGGCAGCCGACTGGTGCTTGTGGACGGTCAGTTCTCCTCGGGGCTGTCGTCGTTGGGGGTGTTGCCGCGCGGCGTGCAAGTCAGCAGTCTGGCGGCAGCGATCGAGACCGATGGGTGCTTCATCGAAGCGCGCTTGGGGCGCTTCGCGCGCGACGACGCCAGCGGGTTTCTGGCACTGAACACCGCCTTTCTCAAGGACGGAGCGTTTCTCCACCTCCCGCCGGCGACCGTTGTTGAGCAACCGATTCACGTGGTCTATGTCTCCACCGCGCAGGGTGACCCGACGGTGTCACACCCCCGCACGCTGATCGTGGCAGAGGAGGGCTGCCAGGCAACTATCATCGAGAGCTACGTCAGCCTCGGCAATGGGACGTGCTTGACCAACGCCGTGACCGAGCTGGTGGCTGGTCCCGGCGCGGTCATCGAGCACGGCACGTTGGCGCTGGAGAATGCGGCGTCCTTTCACGTTGCCGCCCTAAGCGTGAGCCAGGAACAGGCCAGCAACGTCCTGTTGCATTCGTTCTCCTTGAGTGGCGGTCTGGTGCGCAACAATGTCACCGTGGTGTTGGACGGTGAGGGCAGTGAGTGCGTGCTGAACGGCCTTTTTGTCGGCAACGGGCGTGCCCACGTGGACAACCACACGATTATCGACCACGTCAAGCCCCGCTGCACCAGTCAGGAGCTCTACAAGGGTATCCTCGGCGGCCAGTCTACCGGGGTCTTCAACGGCGGCATCCGCGTGCGGGCGAGCGCGCAGAAGACCAGCGCGCGTCAGACGAACAAAAACCTGCTGCTCTCGCCGGACGCGCAGATCAATACCAAGCCGCAGCTCGAAATCTCCGCCGACGATGTGAAGTGCAATCACGCGTCGACCATTGGGCAGCTCGACGCCGACGCGCTCTTCTACTTGCGCGCGCGCGGCATCGCTAGGAACGCCGCCCGCACCATGCTGACCTACGCGTTTGCGAGCGAGATGATTAGTCGCCTGCGGCACGAGCCACTGCGCCGCCGCTTCGAGGAAATCGTATTGACGAGGCTACCGGCGAGAGAAGGAGCCGAGGAGTCATGAGACCGGCGCACCGACTGGCCGTCCCGGAGACTAGTGCGCAGACTCCGGTGGTCTTGGATGTGGCAAAGATCCGGGAGGATTTCCCCATCCTGCGGTACCCCGTGCACGGGAAACCGCTGGTCTATCTGGACAATGCCGCTACGACGCAGAAGCCGCAGGTCGTGATCGACACGCTCAGCCGATACTACACGACGGCAAACGCCAACATCCACCGCGGTGTCCACACCCTCAGCGAGCGCGCCACGCAGGCGTACGAAGCCGCAAGGGGCACGGTACGCCGCTTCCTCAACGCCGCCGACGATCGCGAAATCATCTTCGTGCGCGGCGCGACGGAGGGCATCAACCTGGTGGCACAGAGCTACGGCCGGACATTCCTGAAGCCGGGGGACGAGATCATCATCTCGGCGATGGAACATCACTCCAACATCGTTCCCTGGCAGATGCTTTGCGAACAGGTCGGCGCCAGACTCCGTGTGATTACGATCAACAACGCCGGCGAGTTGTACCTCGACGTCTATGAAGGGCTGCTGAACGAGCGGACCAAGCTGGTCGCCATCACGCACGTCTCGAACGCACTGGGTACGATTAATCCGATCCGCCAGGTCATCGACCTGGCGCACCACTGGAATGTCCCCGTGCTCGTCGACGGAGCCCAGGCCGTGCCACACCTGCAGGTCGACGTGCGAGGGCTCGATTGCGACTTCTACACCTTCTCCGCGCACAAGCTGTTCGGACCGACGGGCATCGGGGTGCTGTACGGCAAGGCCGCCTTGCTCGACCGCATGCCGCCGTACCAAGGCGGGGGGGACATGATCAGCCTCGTGACCTTCGAGAAGACGCACTACAACACGCTCCCGTACAAGTTCGAGGCGGGCACCCCGCACATCGCGGGCGGGGTCGGGTTGGGAGCCGCCATCGAGTATGTGAACCGCATCGGGCTCAATGCCATCGCCGCCTATGAGCACGAACTGCTCGCCTACGCGACCGATTCCCTCAACGCCATCGAAGGCCTCGATATGATTGGGACGGCCAAGGAAAAGACCGGCGTGCTGTCCTTCACGCTGGAAGGCGTCCACCCGCATGACATCGGCACCGTGTTGGACCGTGAGGGGATTGCCATTCGCGCCGGCCATCACTGTGCGATGCCGGTGATGCAGCGCTTCGGGGTGCCAGCAACCGCCCGCGCCTCACT
This sequence comes from Candidatus Binatia bacterium, assembly GCA_036382395.1. Classification (NCBI taxonomy): domain Bacteria; phylum Candidatus Binatota; class Binatia (SeqCode); species Binatia bacterium. The sequence continues at coordinate 5,626 of DASVHW010000223.1, forward strand.
GGCCTTCTACAACACGAAGGAGGAGATCGACGCCTTGGCGGCCGCACTCCACCGGGTCAAGAAGGTATTCGCCTGATGTCCGATCTCAGCGACCTCTACCAGGAAGTTATTCTGGATCACAACCGGCAACCGCGGAACTACCACAAGATCGAGGGGGCACACCGGAAGGCAGAGGGCTACAACCCGCTGTGCGGCGATCAGCTAACCGTGTACGTGCAGCTGGAAGATGGCGTGATCCGTGACATCAGCTTTGAGGGGTCCGGTTGTGCGATTTCGAAAGCCTCGGCGTCGCTGATGACCACGAGCGTGAAGGGCAAGACGCCGGCGCAAGCCCAGGCGCTGTTCGTGGAATTCCATGACTTGGTCACCGGCGGGCATGATGCGCCGCAACCCGCTACGCTCGGCAAGCTCGCGGTGTTCGCTGGCGTCCGGAGGTTCCCCGCGCGGGTGAAGTGCGCCAGCCTTGCCTGGCACACGATGCGTGCGGCCTTGGAGGGCGAGCAGGTTCCAGTATCGACCGAGTGAGTCACACCGACAAAGGAGTTGACCATGCGATCCCACGAAGCAGTAGCGCTACACCGTGATTGCGAAGCCGTTGCCATCCCGAATGGCAACAAGGTCGTACTGCACGCGGGTGATGAGGTGCTCATCACGCAGTCCCTTGGCGGCAGCTTCACGGTCACGACCGAACACGGATACATGGTGCGCATCGCGGGCAAGGACGCTGACGCGCTCGGTCTGGAGCCGGCGGTACAACCCTCCACAGATGCCGCCATGGCAGCCAGCACGCCAGAGCAGGTCGAAAAGGCGGTGTGGGACCAGCTGCGCACCTGCTACGACCCCGAAATCCCGGTGAACATCGTCGATCTCGGCCTGGTGTATCACTGCCAGGCGACGCTCCTGCCCGACGGCGGCCACAAGGTTGAGGTGAGGTTCACGCTGACGGCGCCCGGCTGCGGCATGGCCGGCTCGCTGCAAATGGATATGGAGAGCAAGATTTTGAGCCTCCCCGGTGTCGAGGAATGCGATGTCGACGTCGTCTTCGATCCGCCGTGGAGCCGCGACATGATGTCCGAAGCCGCCAGACTCGATCTCGGGATTTCGTAGAGCCGTTCGGATGATTCGAGTCGCGTGATCGGCCCGTTAGAGGTCCTTGGGCAGCCATTGGTAGGGCTTACCGGTTGGATTCCGCGGCAGCTCAGCGTCGAGATCGATCGAACACGGGCACTGGTACTTGGCCGGCGGCTGCTGGCAGAAGGCGATCAACTCCTGCTTTAACTCGGACCCGGCCTCCGTCAGATCGGCGGGCCGCACCGCTTCAGGCCTTTGCCATCAAGCGGAGCGGCCAGGATCTGCCGCTTCCACCCAACTGGGGGAAATAGGCCCACCTATTCCTGGCACCGCCACCGTTCTTCTGGCGCACCTGGGAACGGTGCAAAACCATTTTCTCGATCTTAGGGAATCTTGGCCATGGCATGAGCAACCGATGGCCATTCAATCGTGACGCAAGCCTGGCACGCCAGTTGCGTCTGCACAGCCGGACCGACGGCGACTCCGGCGCCACACGTGCAGTCAAAGGGGGAACGCAACTCAGAGGTCAGGGCAGGACCGACTCGCAGCCGGGGCACTCGTGCTCGCGATTCGCTTCCAGTGGCTACGGTTCACGATTGAGGTTTCCAGGTGAGTGAAACAAGCACGCGGGCTTGGTGGGTTCGTAGCGCACGGGCTAAACGCCTGGCCATCATCGCGATCGCCGGCATCTTGCTCGGCACTGTCCTGCCGCAACTGGCGCAGGCCGCCGACCGCACCTTCGCCAGCGGCTCGCTTATCATC
>DASVHW010000224.1 GCA_036382395.1 Candidatus Binatia bacterium
GACGTGCTTCACCGGCTGTTACACGATTCCTGTTGCTGGGTACGACCTCACGCTCGTCGCGACCAACAAGGTTCCCACCACCGCGTATCGGGGTATGGGTCCACCACCACACAACTTCGTGCTGGAGCAGCTCATCGATATTGCCGCCCGTGGCATCGGCATGGACCCGGCGGAGATTCGGCGCAAAAACTTCATTCCTCCGGATCGCTTTCCGTACACGATCCCGAGCGGGAACGAGTACGACAGTGGCAACTACGAGGCGGCGCTCAACACCGTGCTGGGAATGGCCGAGTACGGCAAACTTCGCGAGAAGCAAGCCGCTGCCCGCGGGCAGGGGCGATGTGTCGGCATCAGCGTGGTAACGGCCATCGAGCCGGGCGTGTTCGATTGGAACGCGTACGCCGGCGTGGGCATGCCGGGCATCGGCGTGCCCGAGGGCGTCACCGTGAGTATCGATCTGTTCGGGAAGATCGTGGTCCGCGTGGGCTTCACGACCGAGGGGCAGGGACAGTACACGCTGGCGACGCAGCTGGCGGCCGATTACTTCGGCGTGAACATGGAGGATGTACGCATCGTCTCCCAAGACACGCTCACGGCGCCGCCGCATTTTGGTCCGGGCGGCAGCCGGCTCGGCGTCGCCCTGACCGGCGCCGTCCTCGGCGCGTGCGAGCGGGTCAAGGAGATGCTGATCAAGGCGGCCGCCCACTTGATGCAAGCGCCGCCGGAGAGCGTCGAGCTGATGGACGGCAAGCTCCGTGTCCGCGGCGTGCCGGGCGCGGAGATGCCGCTGGCGCAAGTGGCGGCCGTCATGCGCACGCGCGCCGATCTGCTGCCCGCGGGGATGGAGCAGAGCCCCGAGGCCACGTATGTGTGGACCTCGCCGGGGCGAACGCCGATCGATGAGCAGGGGCGCGCCAAGAGTTACCTCACCGCGGCCAATGCGTGTCATGTGGCCGTCGTGGAGGTGGATCCCGAGACCGGACAGGTCAAGATCCTGAAATATTACATCGTGGACGACTGCGGTACCCGGCTCAACCCGGCGACGGTGGAAGGCATGACCGACGGCGGCGTGGCGCAGGGCGTGGGCGCCGCGCTGTTCGAGGAGTATGTGTACAACGAAGACGGGCAGCCGCTCACCTCGACGTTCATGGACTACCTGCTGCCCACCATCTTCGAGGCGCCGACGACCGAGAAGAAGGCGCTGGTGACCCCGTCCCCCTTCACCCCGCTGGGGGCGAAGGGCTGCGGCGAGGGGGCCATCCACACGACGCCAGCCGCCATCCTGTGCGCGATCAATGATGCCCTGGCGCCCCTCGGCGTGCGCGTGACGGAGGTCCCTGCCACCCCCAATCGTCTGTGGAAGTTGATTCAAAGCGCGAAGCACTTGGGCTCGGCGCAGTCATAGAGCAGTCAAGGTGCCGGTGGCGGCAAGGAAGCGAGCATCGAGGGAGGAAGGGGGACAATGAACCTAACGCAACTGTCGAGTGCCAACGCCCGCGTGCTCGGGAAGATTCTCCGGACGCAGGCCGAGAGCATCCCCGATGCGACCTACCTGATGGCCGGAGAGCGGCAGTACAGCTTTGGGCGCGTCAACCAACTCGCCAACGCGCACGCGGCGGGTCTTCGCGGCCTGGGCGTTCAGCCCGGTGACACGGTGGCCATTTTCATGGCGGGCTCGCCGGAACTCGTCTTCACCACGTTCGGGATCAACAAGCTCGGGGCCATCTGGGTGCCGACCAATACGGACTACCGCAAGGAATGGCTGCGAGAAGCCTTTCAGGACAGCCGGGCCCGAGTTCTCGTGGTCGACGCGCCATTGCTCCCGCGCGTCGCGGAGCTGGGGTCTCAGCTTCCCTTAGAGTGCATCGTAGTGAATGGCAAGACCGATCTCGCAATCGAAGGCAGGCGCATGGTCGACCTTGCCGACTTTGCGCAACTCAGCGCGGGCGAACCCGACGTCGACGTCTCGCACGGTGACACCGCAGCCGTGCTGTGGACCTCGGGAACGACCGGAAAGCCCAAGGGTGTCATGCAGAGCCACAGCGCCTGGGTGCGGGGTTCCGAGAGCAGCATCCGCAGCTTTCGCGTGCGGGAAGGCGATGTCCTCTACAATTGTCTGCCGATGTACAACTCGGCGGCCTGGATCTCCACCGTCTACCCGGCGCTGATCGCCGGCTTGCCTTTCGGGCTCGACGATCACTATTCGGTGAGCACGTTCTGGGACCGCATCCGCTTCTACGGGGCCACTCACATGTTCACGCTGGGCGCCATGCACATCTTCCTGTGGCAGGCGCCGCCGCGGGCGGACGACAAGAACAACTCGGCGCGCGTGGCCTCACTCATCCCCATGCCCGACCGGCTTATGGGACCGTTCAAGGAGCGCTTCGGCATCGAGACGGTCGTTCAGGGTTACGGTCAAAGCGAGGCGTTCACCGTCCTGCTGCGCATCGACGACGGGACGCGCCCCTGGAAGCCGAACTCTGCCGGCGTGCCGCCACCCGGGATGGAAGTCCAACTCCTCGACGACGACGATGTCCAGGTGCCGGCGGGCGAGGTCGGTGAGTTCTGTGTCCGGCCCGCCGCCCCACACACCATCTTCAACGGCTACTTCAACAACCCGGAAGCCACGGCGGCGGCGTTTCGTAATCTCTGGTACCACACCGGTGATCTCGGCCGTCGGGACGAAGACGGCGAGTTCTTCTTTTTCGATCGCAAGGCGGATTACATCCGCTACAAGGGCCGCAACGTGTCGTCCTTCGCGGTGGAGGCGGCCGTCAACGCCCATCCGGCCGTCGCCCAGTCCGGCGCGTACGGGGTGAAGTCGGCGGAGCTCGACACCGAAGCCGAAATCAAAGTCGACGTCGTGCTGAAGCCCGGCGCGACGTTGAGTGCCGCGGAACTCGCGACCTTCGTCAACGAGACGGCCCCGTACTTCTTCGTGCCGCGGTACATCGAGTTCGTCGACCAGCTCCCGCAGACGCCCACCGGCCGGGTGCGCAAATTCGCGTTGCGCGAGCGCGGCGTCGGCGCGCACACCTGGGATCGGGAAGCCGCGGGCTTTATCGTCAAACGCTGACCGGTTTCCGCGATCGACCGGAGCGTCGGAGGGCCAGTCCATGGACTACGAATGTATTCGCCTCGAAGTGAGCGAGCGGGTAGCGACGTTGACGCTGAACCGTCCCGAGCGGATGAACGCGTGGAACGACACGATGGATCTCGAGATCCAGCACGCCTTGCGGCGCTGCGATGAGGATGACGAGGTGCGGGCCGTGGTCGTGACCGGGGCGGGCAAGGCGTTCTGCGCCGGCGCCGATCTCGGCGCGGGCGGAAAGACCTTTGAGAGTCGGCCGGCGGCCGCCGCGGGTCCGCAGATTTATCCGTGGGATCTGCACAAGCCGGTGATCGCCGCGATCAACGGTCACGCCGTCGGCGTCGGCATCACGTTCGCGATGAGCTGCGACGTGCGGTACGTCGCCGAGGACGCCAAGATCTCGTTTGCGTTCGTGCGGCGCGGCGTCATTCCGGGCTTCGGCTCGCACGTGACGGTGGCGCGGGTTGCTGGGCTGTCGAACGCTGCCGAGCTCATGATGTCGGGTCGGACGATTCGCGGGAAGGAGGCCGCCGAGCTGCGCTTGGCCACCAAAGCCCTGCCGGCAAATGAGGTCTTGCCCGCAGCACTCGCGCTGGCCCGCGACATCGCAGAGAACAGCGCTCCGGTCTCGGTGGCCATCATCAAGCGCCTGCTGTGGCAGAGTGCCGCGTCGACAGCGTCCGACATGAAGCAGCGTGAAGACCGCCTGTTCGCTTGGATCGGCGCACAACCGGATGCGCGGGAGGGTGTAGAGGCGTTCATCGAGAAGCGTCCTCCGCGCTGGTCGATGAGCGTCTGCCGCGATCTGCCGGATTTGCTGGAGTGAATCGCCGCTGGTCCGAGCCAGTTTGTTACGGGCTCGCGCGTCTGCCGGCGGGGCGCCGACGTGAGGCCCTCACGAAGCAGGCCGTGCGCCGCCTGGCCGGCGCACGATAGAAGAAGCGCGTCATCCTTGCTGTAACTCCAGATTCAGTGGTTGGCCCCGTGCCCTCTTCGTCACACAAGCCTTGCAACAACGTGCCGGGAAGAGCGGGTGGTGCTGCCGATCACGGACGTCGACTCGAAACAGAGTGACTGGACGCGTTGGATGACGTCACTCGGGTGCGGCGATGTCAAATCGGCGTGCGCACACCTACGTTCCACCCCGACACGACGTGTGGCATAGTCAGTGTCCACGGAAACGGGGAAGGTCAACCATCGATGGCGACTCAATCAGGTCCGGCAGTAACCGCGGTGACAGTCACGGGCTCGCGCATAGCACCGGGTTTGGGGATGGGGAGCGCCTGGTTCGTAGGCCACACCCCCGAATGGCGCCGTGCCGTTCGCCGTATCGAACAACACGAAGTAGAGCCGGAGCTACGTCGCATACAGATGGCGTTCGACCGCACGCGTGAGGAACTCAAAGAGTCCGCTCGTCGCGTCGAAGAGCAGCTCAGTGCGGACCTCGGCCACATCTTCCGGGCGCACGAAATGATGCTCGAAGGCATGCTGTCGTCGCAGGAGTTCCGGCAGGAGGTGCAAGGATCGCTGATCAACGCAGAGGCGGCGGTGCGGCGCGTCTTTCGTCGATGGCAGGAGAAGTTTCAATCCTTGAAGGGCGAAAGCTTCCAGCAGCGAGCCGACGACATCGCGGACGTCGGACGCAAGGTGTTGCGCCACCTCGAGGGCGAAGACACGGACCGCCTGAAGGATCTCCCGGCAGCCAGCGTGCTCGTGCTCCAGCGGCTCCTGCCGTCGGATGTCGTCCTGCTGTCGCGGTACCACGTTGCGGCGATCGTTGTGGAGTCGCTCGGGCCAGGCTCGCATGCCGCGCTGCTCGTTCGCGAGAAAGGCATTCCAACCGTCGCCAACTTTCCCGGCCTCCTGGAACGCCTTCATGACGGTGACGAAATGTTGGTGGACGCCTATCGTGGCGAAATCGTCATCTCGCCGGATGCGGACACGCGGGCCGAGTTTCAAGAAAGGTTGAAGAGTCGTCAAGCGACGCTTGCGCATTTGAGTGGGACGTGCCGTGAACCCGCGTGTACGCTCGATGGCACGCTGGTCACGGTCGAAGCGAATCTCGGCACATACGACGATGTCGCGCTGGCGCTGGAGAACGGCGCCGATGGCGTGGGACTGTTGCGCATCGAACAACTCTACCTCGCCCGTGACCTTCCGCCGACTCAAGAGGAGCTGCTCGACGCACTGCGCCCCATCACGACGCCATTTCGCAACAAGCCGCTCACAATCCGGCTCCTCGACCTCGGCGGCGACAAGCCGGCGCCGTTTCTGCCTCTTTCCGCCGAGGCCAATCCGGCCCTTGGGCAACGCGGTGTTCGCCTGCTGCTTGAATACCCGCAGCTGCTGCGGACGCAGCTCGTCGCGCTATTGCGGCTGGCGCAGGAACAGCCGATCCGCGTGCTGGTTCCGATGGTCACACTGGAAGAAGACATTCAGGCGATCCGGGAACTCTTCGAAGCGACGTGCATCGAACTTGGCCTGCAGCAGCGTCCGGCGTTCGGCGCGATGATTGAGACACCGGCCGCGGCGCTCAACGTGGTGGCGATTGCTAAGCATGTCGATTTCCTCTGCGTCGGCACCAACGATCTCACGCAATACACGCTGGCGGTCAGTCGCGACGACCCAACCGTGAGCCGCTACTTTCTGGACAATCACGCTTCGGTGCTTCGGTTGCTTGGCATCATTGTCGCCGATGCCGGAGCACTACCACTCACGCTCTGCGGCGAGCTGGCGGGGCGGGAAGAAATGATTCCGCAGTTGTTGGCGATTGGGTTCCGTTCGCTGAGTCTTGCGCCGACCTCAATTCCCGGCATGAAGGAGCGAATCAGGAGCCTGCACATCGCCCCCGCGACCGAGTGAACGCGCTGCGTGATTGTGGTGCAGACGGGACTGACGCCCAAAGCTCTGTGATCACGCCGGTCGGTGTGGCCTAGAGGTCCAGTCGGCTGGCCCGAGATGCGGGTTCTTGTGCATGATGTCGGAGAACGCGGTCGAGTCGAGGAGGACGATCAGAAGAGCCTCGACAGCTTGACCGTTCGCTCCAGACGAAGCATGCTGCGCTCGAACTGCTAGCGGTTTGGGGGTTGTTGCTGGGATGAGCATTGAGCGGAACTTCAACGTGGCGCTCGTCGCCGACATGGCGCTGCGTGAGAAGCAGATCCAGCAGAACTACCGGCCGATCATTGCCGTGCACAAATGGTTCGCACGGCGTCCGGGAACCCTCTTCCGCGCCCTGCTCCTGTCCGAGTTCGTTGACGGGCCACTGGAAGCGGCCTTCTTCCGATCCCACAATCTCAGCGGCGTCCGCGTTGCCGACCCATTCATGGGCGGCGGCACACCGCTGCTCGAAGCGAACCGGCTTGGGTGCGACGTCGTCGGATACGACATCAATCCGATGGCGTACTGGATCGTCCGCCAGGAGATTGAGCACCTCGACTTGGCCGCGTACCGAATCGCTGCGGACAAGGTCGGAAAGTGGCTGGCGGGACAAGTAGGTCATCTTTACGAGACCACCTGCCTCGAATGCGGCCGCGAGGAGGCCTCCGTCAAATACTTCC
>DASVHW010000225.1 GCA_036382395.1 Candidatus Binatia bacterium
GTCGGTGAGGCGCTATGGATCAGTGATATCAACGGCGACTTCATCGGCGGCCGCCGCGAGTTGCCGGACGGATTTCTCGTCGAGATTCGGGCGCAGGGCAGTCGATAGTCGACCGTTCGCGCCCGCATGGTTCGTCGAGAGGATCCTCCTGCGCCCAAGCAGTGTCGGCGCCGGTTGCGCTCGATGGCCGGTAGCGTGCTCGCGTAGCCCGTTGAATAGACCGGAGTAAACGGAATGGTCGCACGTGGACTCGAACCACGGACCTCCTGCATGTGAGTTCGGGCTCACGGGGTCCACCACGTTCTGCCGAGTCTGAAAGCGCCTGAAAATCAAGGCTTCGACGTGACGCTCCGTCTACTCGGGTCCGCCAGCTTTGGTCCCGTTGGCTGTCAAAATGGCTGTCAATTATTGGCTCAGCTCTCTATCACACCAGCTGGCACCCATTCAGCGCGTTGTTCACCGCGGTGAGGATCTCATCGACGGTGATCTGCCCGTTCTTGTTGGCATCGCCCGCCGTGCAGGCGGAGATGTTTGCGTTGCCGAGGGCGATGTTCACCATCGTCAGGATCTCATCGACGGTGACGTGCCCGTTGCCGTTACAGTCGCCCACGCAGGGTATCAGGGTTGGTGTGACGGCCTGCGCGATAGTAATCTGGGCTGGGAGATTAAAGGTGCTCGAATCGGTAGGCACGACCGCGCCCATCGCTGTGTTGTCGCTGGCGTAGGTGAGCGTGGTGCCGATCCCGGTCAGCGGCGACGGCGCTACAATCGTAATCTGATTGCTCGCGCTGATGGTCACGGTCGAGGAAGGATGCGTAGTGCCGTTGTCATTGATAGTCCACGCAACGGTTGCTAGCGAGCCGCTGGAGGTGATCGGTAAAGTGTTGTCTGTGTATGTTACGACGATGCTTCGTCGGTCGCCCAGCATTTGCACGCTGCTCGGGACCGGACCGGCGCCGTCTGGCCCACCCCACAGGGCCGCTTGAATCGCCGCGAAGGTCCGGTTCGCGATCGTCTGCAGGCTCGCGGTGGTCATGTAATGCAAGCCGTAAGGCGTCTGGTCGTACATCGTGATCCCGCCAGCAACGTGCGTACCGGTGGACCAAAGAGTCTGGATACCGAGGCGTACCGTATCGATGTACGGGACTCCGCCGATGGACGAGCCACCGACCTGGATGGGGAAGAGCACAGATCCGAGGTCCCGGTATGCGGCGGTGGCGGTCGATTGGATCGCCGTCTCGATGTAGCTCAACGTCGGTGGTACGCAGGTGCTACTTGGGCAGTCTGCGTCGATCGTGCACGTCAGCCCGGCGTCAGTTCCACCTGCGCATGTCTTATTCCCCGAGTTCGCTTCGCCCTCATAGAGGACCATCGCTTCACAGCCGCCCGTCCCGGCGGCGGTGACGGTGTTGACCAACAAAGTATAGAATTGTCCACCGTCCACCCAGTACGAAAGTGACGAGGCGCCCACCGACCAGTTGATGATACCGACCGGAACGAGCTGATCAGCCATGATCTCGGTCGCGAGCAACGGCCACGGCGAGCCGTAATGCTCATACAGTGTTGTGCAAGTGGGATCGCCAATTCCAGCCACCCGAAGCTACACGTGCTGTCCGGACAGTCCGCGTTGGTCGCACATGTCTGCCCTTGATTCGCACCGCCAGCGCATGCTCGCGGAGATCGGTACATCGACGCCTTGAGGGTTGGCGCATCAGCAGGGGCAGTGTACGACTGGAAATTCGGCACGCAGGCCCCGCCGTCAGGGCAAGAGTTTGGTGTCGGGGTTCCGGCCCCCGGTGTGACGGGTATGCAACCGTTCCCCGCATTGCTCCCGCTGCTGCACGTCGTGGCCGAGCCGCAGCCGTTGGACTGCCCGCCGATGCAAATGACTGCGCCAATACCGATCGGAGCGACGCTCGCGCTGATCGAGGTGACCGCGCTAAACCGGCAGGTCAGCGCGCCTTGGCCTTGCGGTTGATTGGTTAAAGACCCGCTCCACGCACCACCAGAGCATGTAGCTACGGACGTATAGGAGCCACCGTTAAAGGCGCACTGGATTGCGCTACCATCGGCGCAAGCGCCGCCCACCGGGATATTCGCAACGTACGAACTACATGCTCCGCCGGGACACTCCATGTTGGTTCGACACGCATCGCCGCTGTTCGGCCCGTTGCTGCAAGTGCCGTTGCGTTGGAGAATCTCGTAGGGAACCGGACTCGTAATCGTGATGAACGGCGTCGGTGTCGGTGTCGCGCAGACCGCCTGCCCCAAATAGGCATCGGACAAAACCGCCCCGCTGCTAGCAAGCGACGCATGGAAATAATACGGGTAGCTCACCGGCGCCCAGCCGCTACATCCGCTGATGTCCCCGGATGCCGCGCAGTTCGCCTGCCAACGCAGATACCAGCCGCCCGTTCCACCGGGCTGTTGAAAATAATTCACAACAAAATTTGCGCTGTCGATCGCCACACGGAAATGATCTCCAGCAGCATACGAGAAGCCGGTTGTAAACTCCATTCCAGCAATGTCCATTCCAGCAATGCCCGGCCAGGCCGCTCCGTTGAGCAACGCCCAATAGTAGTTGGTTCCGTAGGGTAACTGCCCGGTGCCGTTATGCGTCAGCCCAAAAAATAGGTCGTTCCCGCTGTTCGCCGTGGCCGTGATCTCGGCCCATCCGTCGCCGGAGGGGCAACGCTCGATGCTCCAGCATCCCATGCACCACCAGTCCCGCCGTCTTTCGTGAGTGAGTTACCACTGATGGAGACGAAAACAGAGTTTGCCCAATTCGTCACCGCACTGCACGCCTGTGGTGTTGGCAGCGTTGCCGGCGTCGGAGTTGGGGTGCCGGCCATCGCGAGTGCCACGCCTTTATCGACACCCAGGATGGACGTAACACGGCTCGTGTTCTCCGCAATCCTCTTCTGGCTTGTCACGGTGATGGTAACGGGGCTGGCGCCGCAGTTGAACGTGACGGTGCCACTGCCGGTGAGGGCTGCATCCAATGCGGCCTCGGTGCAGCTATCCGCGGTGCCCGTCCCGACGAAGGCATCAGCGCACACCGGCCGCGGCATTGATGCAGCCAAGCTGAGGATTGCGACAACCATCCCAGCTATTGCCACGGCATCGGCGTGCTCTTCCATCGTCCCCTCCGTGCCGCTCGTATATCAATACAATTGTATATGGCAAACCGGTGACCGCTCCCCCAACATCCGCTGCCAACGATGGGGCGGCACAAGTTCTCAAGGGCGTTCGGAACCGTCGTCAGGCGCCGACGCCACGCTCTCGCGCTCTCGCAAGAAGCGTTAGCGGAACTTGCTGATATCCACCCGATGCACGTCGGGTACATTGAACGGAGCCAACGCAGCCCGAGCATCGACGTGGCGGAGCGGCTCGCTTGGGCGCTGGGCTTGCCGATATCGACGCTGATGGCGGAAACCGAACGGGAATGGGGCGGGAGGGCGCCTCATGAACGCCGAACGGTGCCAACGAAACGCCGACATCGTGTGAGCTAGCGCCGCGCCCCGCTTCGCGCTCGCTGGGCAACGGCGAATCAGGTCGTCGCTCACCACGCACAGCGCCCACGTCCAAAGCGCGAACCGGCGCACGACGGTGCGCACCAGGATGACTGCGAACCCCGCCGTTGTAGACCACCAGCACTCGGCCCTGCGAGCCGCCGCGAGCGATCTCTTTCGGCCAATGATGGACAGCTGTATGTGTGAAGGGGCCTGTCCCCGTTCAGGCGGCTTCACAAACCCAACGTCCCTGACCGCCGGGTGCTGGCGCTGGCCGCGGAGCCGGGCTGCCCGTTCCATTCCTGCCATTCGTGGATGACGCTCCACAGCGGAGCCCGTTTGCTTTCTGACGCGCGACTCGCATACTCATGGCGATGGCCCAACACCGGCGCCACTGGCGCGACTACCGAACCGCCGGCGGCTCGCGGCCGGTGAAAGAGTTCTTCGATTCCCTCACAGACGAAGAGGCGGCTGAGGTCGTTGCGGCGATGAAGGAGATTGCCACGGCTGGGCTGCGCGCTGCCCGCCACCTCCGGGGGGACATCCACGAGGTGCGCGCTGACGCCGCCAACCGCACGTTTCGCGTCCTATTTGCGGCTGAGGGACGCTTCGGTCAGGTCTTGCTCTCCCTGTCAGGCTTCACCAAGAAGACTCAGAAGACGCCGAGCAAGGAAATCGAGCGCGCCGAACGCCGCCTCCGCGACTGGCGAGGTCGAGGTAAATCAGGACACAGGACAGTAGCTCACGCAACATAGCGTTGACGCTATCGCTCGAAGAGCATATGAAAGATCCATGGCTAAGGCGAAAGACTTCCTGAACGAAATCGTAAGCGAACGAACCGCGAAGAACGGGGCGTTCCCCCGCTTGGTCGCCGAGGCGGAGGCGCGCCGCAGCCTCGCCCGCAAGCTGGCCTCGAAGCGTGCAAAACGGGGGCTCAGCCAGACGGTGGTTGCGGCGCGCATGGGGACCTCTGCGTCCGTTGTCAGCAAGCTTGAATCAGGCGCCGACGTGAAACTGTCGACCTTGCAACGGTACTACTCCGCGATTGGCGAAGAGTTGACGATCTCGTCTTTGCCGATCTGATGTTTCTTCGTGAGCCGAGGACGCCGAAGCACTTCCGCAAGCCCTTCGAGGATGGGGAGCGGGATCACGGTGACCCATTGCCCCGTCCAGCCAGGCCTGCACGAGGCGGGCCGGGGGCCGTGTTGATTGAGAAAAGCGGAAACCCAAACGTTCGTGTCATTGACGCCCTCTCGGCTGCACGGCGCATGGCGCCGTTACAGGAGCGAACCCCCATATTGTCGCACGGCGCGTGGCGTGTTGCTTCCTCCGAAGCTTCCGCACCGCTGCCTCAACGTCGGCAATTGTCAGCTGTGTGCCACGGAACGCCTCATGGGCAACGCGCAGGGCCGCTTCGAGCCGATCGTCTGGCGACAGTCGCGCTGGGCGCCACTCGTGTATGTACCATCGACCGGTATGACCAAGCCCATTGAAGCCATCTACGAGGGCGGTGTGCTGCGGCCGTTGGAAGCGATCGATCTCACAGAGCGGCAGCACGTGCGGGTGGTTGTGCAGCCGGTACCCGCTGCGCCCGGTGAAGAAGATTGGTTGGATACCGAGTGCGTGCAACAGTGTGCGGGCGAGGCCGACGAGCGCATCAGTCTGGAATCCGTTCGGCGGGCCATGTCCAAGATCCACGGTTCGCTGACGGCGGACTTCCTGCAGGAGCGGGCTGATCGTTGAGAGTGGACTGCCACTTTCGTTGGGCTGCTTCGGCCTGAAGGGTCACCCGACGCGAGGCTACAGATTGGCTACAAACCGGCTGCGGACGTGATTCCCGACCGCGACGCAGAGGCGGCTAAGCTGGCGGATTCAGATGAGAAGACCGAGTGGTCGCACGTGGACTCGAACCACGGACCTCCTGCATGTGAGGCAGGCGCTCTAACCAGCTGAGCTATGCGACCGTAAACAGCCCGAACAGGTCATCCGGTACCACAGCAATCCGAGAGGCGCAACGTCGAGGCTTGTCCCTGACGGCGCCACGGCGCCACGGCGGCGCAGGCGCCCGCTGTCCGCTCACTGGGGAGACGAGTGACAAGGCGATAACGCACTGCATTGACTTTGATAACGCACTGCGTTAAACAAAAGACAAGGAGGTGACGAGTATGACCGCGAAAACCGCAAAAGCCGGGAGCTGGAGGAAGGCCTTGCCACGACGGCTGGCTGAGTTGCGCCGCACGACCGAGCGCAGTGTGCGCAAGGGATTGGACGAAACCTTGGATCTGCTTCCGCCCGTTCCGCGCAAGGTGCTGAAGCGTCTGACGGCAAACGTCGACCGGGCTCGCGACGACTTGGAGAAGACCGGCAACCGGTTGGTGGCCGAGGCGCGCAAACGTGCCGAACGCTTCGCCGAGGATATGCAGAAGCGGGTCGAAAGCTCGGTGGGGCCGTTGATGAATCGGCTCGATGTGGCGTCCCGGAAAGACGTTGATCGGCTGCAGCGGCGCCTGCATGAGTTGGAGCGCCGGATCCATTCGCACGGCCACGCCAGCCCGCCTGCGTGAGGTCGCCCCCAGCCACGTCTTCAAATCCGGCGGTCGTCAGGAGCACGACGCGAGCCCCTTGGCGTTGCAGCAGGGCATTGGTGGCGACCGTCGAGCCATACGTCAGCAGCGTCAACTCCACATCGGGCAGCAGTTCGTCAAGTCCGCGGAACACGGCGACTGCCGGATCTGACGGCGTCTAGAGCACCTTGAGCGTGCGCATCTCGGCGCCGAGAAAGGCGATGAGATCCGTAAACGTGCCGCCGGTATCGACGATTGCCGCAGTCCTCCGGCGGCCCCGCCGTCCCCGATGGGAGTGGTGGATCGTGCTCACGGCAGCGCGCTTTTCACAGCCTGGGTCGGAGCGCAAGCGCTGCGCTGGCAGCGCACGAAACAAAAAGCCGCCGACGGTTGCCCGCAGCGGCCTGCAACAGATCCGCCAGCCTGGTCAGGCGGCGGCGGATTCCGTCGACTTGCTCGGCTTCTCGCTCTTCTCGCTCTTTTCGCTCTTCGTGCTGGTCGCGCTCGCCGTCGAGCTTTCAGCCTTGGTTTCGGAGGCTTCCTTGCCCGCCTTGCCTGTCGTGTTGCCACTGTCCTTACGGCCGTAGTCCGTAATGTACCAGCCAGTTCCTTTGAGCTGAAAGGAGGTGGTGGAGATCAACTTCGTGACCTTCGCTTGACAGGTTGGACAGCGCTTCAACACGGGCTCGGTGATTCGTTGCACGATCTCGAATTGCCCGCACTTGCTGCATCGGTACTCGTAGATTGGCATATGATAGAAACTTACTCACGGGCTTCTTGTTTGTCAACGCGAGGCTGCAGCGCTTGCGCCAGGCGCTGGCGGCAGGCTGCCACATCACTGCTCTGGACTTCGATCAGCTTGGTCCGACCCGTTTCCCCGCGCACAATGCGGATAGCGCGCCGTGGCACGCCCAACGTCTCTGCGAGCAGCTCGATGAGCGCCGCGTTGGCCGCGCCGGCGACCGGGGGCGCGTGAACCTGCACCTTGATGGTGTCGTCCTGGCGACTCACGATGCGGTTCCGGCTGGCACGGGGCTGGAGATGGACCTGCAGCCGCAAAGTGGACGGCTGAGCCATCGAATCACCGGATCGAGATGGCCAGGTCGTGGAGGCTTTGCACGAGAAACGCTTGCAAGAAGTATATGGCCACGATCACGATGAGCGGCGAAAAATCGATGCCACCGGCGAACATCGGCAGGCTGCGGCGCACACGATAGAGGAGTGGTTCGGTGGCATTGTAGAGAAAGCGCACGATCGGGTTATGGGGATCGGGATTCACCCACGAGATGAGGGCGCGGGCGATGATGACCCACATATATAAGGTCAGGATCAGTTGGAGGACGGAAGCCATTGCCCCCAGAAAATTCGAGAAGATGAACATGGCGGCTCCTTGGCAGCGACAATCGATGGACAGTCGTTTAGCGCGGACGCCAGTCCGCCACAAGCGTGGCCCGCTCGCGGTGTTCGATCTGGAATCCTGCCCTTTCTAACTTGACCGGTTGGAGCAGAGCGACTAAGTGCAGTCAACCAGTGATGACGCCACCGTCCTGCCAGGCAAAGCCGGAACTCGAGCCCCCTCTTTCGAGAATACCTTTCCAGTCCCGCACTCAGCTGATCGGGGCGCTGGTTTTGGGTTTTGCAGTTTTAGTTTTGTTGTTCGTCTTCTCCGACACTCGCAAGCTGTGGCAAACAGCGTCGGCGCTCGACCCATGGTTACTCCTGATCCCGTTTGCCTGTGCGCTGGCGAGTTACGTGGTGATGGCACTGTCGTACCAGGGGATCGCCCGCGCCGCCGGGTCTCACGTGCCCTTCTGGGAGATGCTCAAGATCACCTTCGTCGCCAATACGGCCAACTACGTGGTGTCGACGGGGGGACTGAGCGGTTTTGCGCTGCGGCTGTACTTTTTCCTGCAGCTTTCGATCCCTTCCGGTACGGCGGTGATCATCTCTCTCGTCCAGACGTTCATTACGAACGTGGTCCTGCTGGTCTTCGTCGTTGTGGGCTTCGCATACTTGATGGCGGCGCACAATCTGCACGGCTATGCCCTGGGCACCACGACAGCGTTGCTCGTCGTCTTTACCCTGGCAGGCGGCGTGGCCGTGCTGCTGCTTCTCCATCGCGGCTTGCGCCGCCGCACCCTCTTCATCATGGCCGAGACGGTGCACTGGTTTCTGCACCGCTTCTTCCCGCGCCACAAGCCGGGACGGATGAGCATTTGGCGGTTTCAACGGAATCTCAACCGCGGCATCGAGTTCCTCCTGCTGCGCAAGCGGCGCATGGTGGTGCCCACGTTGTGGATCGTCGCCGATTGGATATTCACTCTCTTGATTCTGTATGGTGCGTTCGTGGCCGTGCACCACCGCATCCCGATGAGCTTCGTGGTGGTCGGCTTCGCGGTGGGGATTGTCCTGTCTCTGGTGTCGTTTGTGCCCGGGGGACTGGGGGTGATGGAAGGCTCTATGGCCGCGATCTTCAGCAGTCTGTCGGTGCCCTTCGAGACCGCGGTGGTGGCGGTGTTGATCTTCCGCGTCGCCTACTACATCCTGCCGATGATCATCAGCGTGTTCTTCTTCCGCCGCATGCTGGCGCAGGGAACCCGCGGCGCCCCGCAAGTTACGCCGTAATTCCCTCAACTCCGTTGGCCGGAGAATCATCGTGCCACGATGGATATCTGTTCGAAAGCTCACGGTTTCTTGGGCGCTTTACATTTCTTGGGCACTTTCGCTTGACAACCTGAGGCGGATTCCTCACACTAGGAGGCCGCAGGAGTGGTGAGGCCGGGGAGGGCATGAGCGGCAGCAAAACAACTATCGTCTGGGGGCTCTTCATCGCGTCTGCGCTTGCGTCTTCTGCGTGGGCTGCCCATCCCTGTTCGGCCGTTACGGCCAAGGCCGCAATCTTAATCGACAACCAAACCGGCGAGGTTTTGTGGCAGCGAAATGCCGACCTGCCGCTGCCGCCGGCCAGCACGACCAAGATCGTTACCGCGATGGTGGCGCTGCAAAGCGGGCGGCTCGATGATTCGATCGTCGTCACTCCCGAAGCGGCACTCGCGCCGCCCTCCAAGATCAGCCTGCGTGCCGGCTGGAGAATGCGCGTGCGGGATCTCGTGTATGCCCTGTTGCTCAACTCCGCCAACGACGCTGCCGTGGCGCTCGCCGATGGTCTGGCCGGGTCTGTGCCTAGTTTTGCCGAACGGATGAACGCTGTGGCCCGCGCTCTGGGCGCCACGAAGACGCACTTCGTCAATCCGAATGGACTGCCAGCCGACAATCACTACTCGACGGCGAGGGATCTGGCCACCATGTTTGGCCGGGCGTTACAAAATCCAATTTTCGAGAACGTGGTGAGCACCAAGACCACGTCGATATCTCCAGCAGCGGGTTCGACGCGGCGCATCATGCTGCGGAATCACAACCGCCTGCTCGGGAATTACCGAATCCAAGTCGTCGGCAAGACGGGATGGACCCGCGCCGCGAAGAAATGTTTCGTCGGCGCCGGCAGGGTCGGGGGGCGTGAGATCGGAATCGCCGTGCTCGGCTCCACCGATCTGTGGGGAGACGTCAAACATCTGCTCGAGTACGGGCTCGGGGCCGGTGGCGCGCCAGAGCCTGCGACTCCGGAAGTTGAAATGGCGGCGACGGAGATGGATTCTGCTGCCGGCGACGACGATGACACCAACGTCAGGGCGGCGCGGCGGGTGCAGAGGTACTTCGTGGACGTAAGATCGGTTCGCTCCATGCCCAGTGCCAAGCGACCCAAGAACTCGTTACGACAAGCCGGATACCACGCGAGTGTTCAGAAGATCCGCCATGGACGCCACCCGCTCCACCGCGTCCTGGTCGGAAGTTACCCGAGTCGCCGGACGGCAAAGCAGGCGGCGATCAAGCTGAAAAACAAACACCCGCGTCCGTCCGCGCTGGTTTTCGCCAGCCGCTGAGCAGGCGGCTTCCGCGAGGGCGGTCTCGAAGTCCGAGGAACCTCGACCGGCAGTCGTACATCGTAGTGCCCGTCCCGCCGGTCCTACAGCCCCATGACCTTGTGGATCTCGCGCAGGAGGGCGATGTTGTCGGAATGCCCGGTCATGCGGGCGGTAATCATGCCGCGCAGCGGGCGCCCGAGCAGGTAGGCATCGCCCATGATGTCGAGGATCTTGTGGCGGGCAAACTCATCGGGGAAGCGCAGGGCGGTGTTCACCACCTTCTCGTCGTCGATGAGCACGCAGTTGTCCAGTCGACCGCCGCTGGCAAGTCCCATGGTGGCAAGCTGCTTCATGTCGCGCAGGAATCCGAAGGTTCGTGCCGGCGCAATTTCTTCGCGGAAGGATTCCGGACCGGTGTGGATATACGTGTACTGTTGCAGACCCACGGGGTGCGGGTAGAGCAGCGTATAGGCCACGCCGAAACAATCTGCCGGCTCGATGACGATCGATTCCCCGTCTTCCTTGCCCACCATGATCCGCCGGTCGACGACGATTTCCTCGACCGCACCTCCCTGATCGATCACACCGGCGCCGTCGATCAGGCGGCAGAACTCGACTGCCGAGCCGTCCATGATGGGGACCTCGCCCTGCATTTTCACCAGTAAATTCGTGATGCGGTAGGCGTGCAGGGTGGCCATCAGGTGCTCTACGGTCTTGGCCGACATGCCGTTCCGGTGCAGCGTCGTGGCGTAGCCGGTCGAATCCACCCATTCCAATTGCGCCGGCACGGTGTCGTCGGTGGAGAGGCTGGTGAACAGGATGCCGCTCCCAGGCGGCAGCGGCTGCAGGATCAGCCCGGTCTTCACGCCGCTGTGCAATCCCTGCCCGCTGGCAACGACACTGCGGCCGATCGTGCGCTCACTCCAGCGGTGCGTGCGCAGGGCCGGCTGCGGCTGCAGTTCGCTGCCGTCGAGGCGGGCGTCGGCAGCGACGGCGTCGCTCGGTACGCCTGCCGTTTCGCTGCGGCGCAACACGGCGGCGTGATGATCCAGGGCGCGCTTGACGACACGCAACAAGCCGTCGAGCGAGAATGGCTTCTCGATGAAATCGAAGGCGCCCAGTTTCGTCGCCTTGACCGCTGTCTCGATGTTTCCGTGCCCCGAGATCATCACCACCTCGGGTGACGGGGTGGCGCCGTGCAGTTGCTGCAGAAGCTGCAGCCCGTCCATTTCAGGCATCCAGATGTCGAGAATCACGAGTTCGGGATGTTCGCGATGAATCATATCGAGTGCTTGGCGCCCGTCCTCGGCCTCCAAAACGCGGAGGCCCTCCTCGGCCAAGATGCCACGTAGGGAGGTCCGGATTTGCGCTTCGTCGTCCACCACCAATACTGTTGCCATCACACCCTCCTCAGGCCCGCGCCGCGCGCGTGACCTCCGTGCCCCGGCGAATTGGAAAATCGATGATGAACCGGCTGCCGCGCGGTTGGTTATCCTGCACACGGATGTACGCCTGGTGATCGGCGACAACCGCCGAAACAATGGCGAGGCCGAGTCCGGTTCCCTCTTTCTTGGTGGAGAAGTATGGCTCGAACAACCGCAGCTTTGCGTCCCTGCTCATCCCGGTCCCGTTATCCGCCACTTCCAGACGCACGATGCCGCGCGCCGGCAAATGGGATACCAGAAGCTCGATCCGGCCGCGGTCGGGGATACCCTGGCATGCGGCGACGGCGTTGTCGAGGATATTGATCAGTGCCCGCTTGATGGCGTCACGATCGAGCTCGACCAGCGGCAGCCCGTCGGCGGGCTGAAACTCGAAGCTGATGTCCGGATGACCCTGGCGGAAGAGCACCAGCGTCTCATCCACCACCGCGTTCAGGTCTTGCGGGACCACCTCCACCGCAGGGAGGCGCGCAAACATCGAGAACTCGTTCACCAAGCGTTTGAGTTCATCCACTTGGCCGATGATCGTCCGGGTGCATTCGTCGAACAGTGCGCCATCCTCCTGGGCCAACACGGCGCTGTAGCGCTTGCGCAGCCGCTGCGCGGAAAGTTGGATGGGCGTGAGCGGGTTCTTGATTTCGTGCGCCAGGCGCCGCGCCACCTCGCGCCACGCCTCCATCCGCTGCACCCGGAGCAGGTGCGTGACGTCTTCGAAGAACAGCATGAGGCCGCGTGGCGTTCCCGCCTCGTCGGTCAGCGACGTGGTGGTCACCAGGGTGGTGATGATCTGCTCGCCGCCAGTCAGCTTGACCTGCCGTTCCACTTGTTGCTCGGGTGAGGCCAAGGCGTCGTTGATCACCTCGCCGACTTTCCGCAGGTCCGGGCGCTCGAAGACCTGTGACCAGTGCTTGCCGCGAGCCTGCGCCAGCCCGACACCCAGCATTCTCTCGGCGGCGCGGTTGAGCATGGTGACGGCGCCGCTATGGCTGAGCGAGACGACGCCGGCCGCGATGTTCGCCAAAATGTTCTCCACGTACTTCCGGCGTTCGACCAACTCCGAGTTGATCTGCTGCAACTCGGCGGTCATTTGGTTGAAGGAGTCCACGAGCACGGCGGTTTCCTCGTCGCTGCCGGCTTCGATGCGATAATCCCAGTTGCCCTGGGCGACCTCCCGCGTGCCTTCGGCCAGCCGTTGCAGGGGGATGGTGATGCTCTTGGCTTGCTGAAAGCCGAACCACGTCGCCGAGAAAATAACCACGAGCGTGATCAGGGCCAACGTCAGGATGTAGCCGTTCTTGATCGGCTGCTTCATGCTGGAAAGTTGCCGGTACTCTTCGTAAGAGCGCGAGATGTCACGCGCCTTCTTGCTGACGTTGCGTGGTATCAGGTAGTCCACCGCGACCGCTCCGAGGACAGTTCCGTCCGCGCCGCGGACCGGCACCCCGGTGCGTACGATGTCGCCCTTTCCAAAGGAGTAGGTCCGCGCGACGTCTTGCCCGCTGAACAACTCGGCGACGATATCGGCGGGGGCCGTCGGTGACCACTGCCCCACGTCGGTGCTGCTGGCCCGCGCCACGCTCTTGTGGTCGGCAGCAAAGACTTCGAGCCCCGCCAGGTTCAGCTCCTTCAGCTTCTGCTGCACGAAGCGCTGCAGTTCGGGACGCCGGTTCTGCGGCCACAGGCTCTGCTCCACCGTTTCGTGTCCGACCTCACGCGCAAAGTACAGGGCGTTGTTGGCGGCAAACTGATAGTAGCTCTGCGCCACATCGAGAGAGCCCTCCAGCGAGCTCTCGACGCGCACGTTGAACCAGTTCTCGATGGCCGCGGTGAGAAACCCTTGGGCAACGAAAAACAGCAGCACGCTCGGCACCAACGACAAGCCGACGAACGCCAGCACCAAACGCGTGCGCAGGCGCGACCCGAAGATGCCGTGCCGGCGCTCGAAGACCAGCTTCACCAGGTTTCGCGTCACCAGAAAGACCAGCAAAACCAGCAAGATCAGGTTCAGGTTGATCAGCAGGAAGAATACGATGTTGCCCCAGAGGGAAGAACTGTTGCTGAAACGCGCCAGACGCGTTTCAAAAATGGCGAAGACGAGGAACACCGCCGCCGTGAACGCGATGATGATCACTTCTCGCCGGCGCCGGCGGATTTCGTCCGCAGGGAGGGGAGGGCGCCGACCGGTCCCTATGTGCCAGCGTCGAGGCATTGGATGGAGAACATTCTAGGGACGCCGTGCCGGCGGCGCAAGTTCGGCGGTTTACGGCGGTGATGCCGTTGGATATGAAGAGCGGATGAAAAACCGCACAGCGGTAAGAATGCAGAGCTATGGCGAATCCGACGCAGGATAATCCCGTGCTGGCAGCGCTCGCAAGGCGCGCGCTCGAGTTTGTGCAAGACGGCTATGTCGTCGGCTTGGGGACCGGCCGCGCTGCGACCGCCTTTGTCGAGGCGCTTGCCCAGCGCGTCCGCCAGGGCCTGCGGGTGACCGGGGTGCCGACCTCGGCGGCCACCGCGACCGCGGCGCACGAGCGCGGCATCCCGTTGGTTGGACTCGACGATGTGGACCTCATCGACGTCACCGTGGACGGGGCCGACGAGGTCGATCCGTGCCTGGATCTCATCAAAGGATACGGCGGCGCCATGGTGGCCGAGAAAATCGTTGCGGCGGCTTCACGTACGGAGATCATTCTCGTCGGCAGCGAGAAGCTGGTGCCGGTACTGGGCGGGCGCGGTATCCTGCCGGTTGAGGTCATCCCGTTCGCCGTCGGTTTCTGCAAACGGCGCCTGGCGACGCTGGGGTGCCGGCCGCAGGTGCGTCTCATCGACGGACATCCGTTCATCAGCGACAGCGGCAACTATATTCTCGACTGCGGCATCGAGCCGATCGCGGAGCCGCAGTCGCTGGAGACTTCGATCCGCGCCATTCCCGGGGTCGTGGGCACCGGGCTGTTTCTCGGCATCGCTGACGTCGTCCTGGTGGGCGAGGGGGATGTTGCCGTACGCGAACTACGCCGGAAGGGTTCAGTGCTGAGTGCTGAGTCCTGAGTCCTGGGTTCGGAGTCCTGAGTTCGGAACGTAACGGCGGAGCGCCGACTTTTTCCGGCGCTCCGCTCTCTGACTTCTCAAATCACGGGACAGACGAACAACTTCGAATCGAGGCAGGTCAGGAAGGTCTGGTCGATCGAATTGTCGTCGCCGAGATCGATCGTGACTCCGCCGCTGGCGGTGTAGCTGACGAGGTCGGTGTTACCGGTGGCGTCGGTGGTCACCTCGACATCTCCGGCTATCGGGCACGCCCCGCCGTTCAAGGACAGGCTGGTGACCGTCGAGATGTCCACGGCGCCGCCGAAGCAGGGCGAGTCCACGGTACCGCTGATGTCCACCGTGTCCTGACCGGAGGTCGTGGTCGTGTCGTCGGACAAGTCGTACATGGTATAGGTGGCCTGGAAGCTCTGCCCATCTGCGATCAGGGTCACAACTCCGTTCAACTCCAGATCGTAGATTTGGGGGACGCACTGGGCGCCGTACTGGGAGACGCTTATGGAGACGTCGCTGCCGCTGTTGAACGTCAGCGTTGTGGACGTTGCGGGCGGCCCTGTGGTCGCGACGGAAATGCTGCCGGAAGGTGAGAGATCCACGGTGTCGAACATGCACGAGCCGGACGAGCCGCTGTCGGCCAGACTCAGTCCTGCCGAGAAGCCGGTGAAAGTCGTCGTGGCACTTCCGGTGGCGCTGTTCGCTTGCATCGTCAGGCTCGGAATCGACACGGTGAGGTCGGTCGGAATCGTACCACAGATATCGCCTGCCTGGCCGACCGCCGTGAGCGTGCCGTTGAAGGTCAGCATGGTACCGGCGGCGCCGGCCACCTGGCAACTGTTCAGTGTGACTGCGTACGTCGGTGGGCCGAAGATGTCTTGACTGCAGCTCAGTGTCCCGCCGCTCCCGTTCAGACAAGTGAAATCCACGGGAGGAAATGTGAAGGCGGCTGAGCCCGTACCGGGAGTGGGCGCAAGAGTCATTGAGGCTCCAGCTCCAGGGAAATGCCCGAGCAGCATCGAGAGCAGGTTCGGGATCACCAACAGCGCCTTTGTCGAGCTTTCAACCGCGCCGGCTGCTCGCCGGGCGGGGCTCGGCCGCACCGGACAGCCGCTCAGGGCGTAATTCACCGCTGTGAGAATCTCATCCACGGTGATCTGGTGGTCGCCGTTCCCATCGCCCGCTTCACAATCCGAAACCGGCGCATTCCCCAGGGCGATGTTCACCATGGTGAGAATCTCATCCACGGTCACCTGCCCGTCAT
>DASVHW010000226.1 GCA_036382395.1 Candidatus Binatia bacterium
GTACTCGACGTCGATGAGCTCAAGGGCATCCTCCGCCACGTACCGGCTACTGGCCGCCACCGCCGCCACCGGCTCCCCGACAAAACGGGCCTTGTCCGCCGCCAGACAGTAGGTGCCCCACTCCGGTGGCAGGCTGGCCATCACCTGGGTCGTGCGCCGCGCCTCTTCACCGGTGACCACCGCCACCACCCCCGGCAGCTGCTCCGCGGCGCGGACATCGATGCGCGTGATGCGCGCGTGCGCATACGGGCTGCGCAGGATCGCACAGTGCAGCATGCCTTGCAGCACCACGTTGTCGATGAATTCGGTGCGCCCGGTCAGCAGCTGCGGATCCTCCACCCGGTTCACCGCCCGACCGACAAAACGGATCGCGCTCACCGGCAGATCCGACAGCGTCTTGGTCATCTCCGCAGCCATCGGCGCCCTCACCCCTCCCCTCTGCCAGAGGGAGGGTCGATCTTCTCCGAATGTAGGGGCGCAGCATGCTGCGCCCCTCCGGAAGCACGCGGAAAATACGGCATACGAAACCAGCGGCCGGTCATTTACCGACAGTCCCCGCGGCAGCGGGCAATGCCGCGCTGAGTTTCGTCGCCGCCAAGCGGACCGACTTGATGATGGCCTGGTACCCCGTACAGCGGCAGAGGTTGCCGCCCAGCGCCTCCTTGATCTCGTCGTCGGTCGGCTGCGGATGCTGCCGCAGCAGTTCATACGCCGACATCAAGAACCCCGGGGTGCAAAACCCACACTGCAGCCCGTGCTCTTCCATGAAGGCTTGCTGCAGCGGGTGCAGCTGGCCGTCCCGGCTCAGTCCCTCCACCGTCATCACCTCCGCGCCGTCGGCCTGCACCGCCAGCATCAGGCACGACCGCACCGCCTGTCCGTTCAACAGGATCGTGCACGCCCCGCAGGCCCCTTGCTCGCAGCCCACATGGGTACCGGTGAGTCCCAGCTCTTGACGCA
This sequence comes from Candidatus Binatia bacterium, assembly GCA_036382395.1. Taxonomy (NCBI): domain Bacteria; phylum Candidatus Binatota; class Binatia (SeqCode); species Binatia bacterium. The sequence continues at coordinate 961 of DASVHW010000226.1, forward strand.
GAAAGTCCACCAGCGTGGTCCGCGGTTCCACCGCCGCCTCATAGCTAACGCCGTTCACGGTTAGCCGAATCGGTCTCGGCGGTGTCATTCAACCCCCTCGCCGTCTCTGACGCGACGCCTCACGCCGCACCTCTGGCCCGCGCCGCCGCCTCGGCCAACGCGCGCCGCGTCAGCACCTGCGCCAGATACCGGCGGTACTCCGCCGAGGCGTGCACATCGGACAATGGTTCCTCGATCGCTTCGCTGACCCGCTGCCCGGCTTGCGCGAACAGCTTCTCACTCGGCTTCTGTCCGATGACCACCTGTTCCGCCGCCAGCGCCCGCAGCGGTGTGGGCCCCACCCCGAACAGCACGATGCGGCTCTGGGCGCAGCGCCCGTCGCTCCCCAGCCGCACCGTCACCACGGCCCCGGTCATGGCAAAGTCCCCGTGCCGGCGGGCGACTTCGGCGCAGGACCAGCCCGTATCGTTCGCTAGCGCCGGGAAGCGCACCTCGGTCAATATCTCCGTGGGCTCCAGCGCCGTGGTCAGATAGCTCACGTAAAACTCCGCCGCCGCAATCGTGCGCTCTCCCTTCGGCCCCACCACTCGCAGCTGCGCGTCCACGGCCACCGCCAGCGCCGGGTATTCGGCGGCTGGGTCCGCGTGCGCCAGTGAGCCACCCACCGTACCGCGGTTACGGATCTGCGCGTGACCGATCAGCAGCGTGGCGGCGTGGAGCAACGGCTGGCGGCTCTTCACCATCGCCGAGTCCTCCACCGTGCGCTTGGTGGTCATTGCCCCGATGGCCAGCCCACCGTCCGTCTCGCGCAGGTAGCGCAGCTCGGCCACTCTGCCCAGATCGATCAACAGCCCCGGCCGGGTCAGCCGCATGTTGAGCAACGGCATCAAGCTCTGCCCGCCGGCCAGGATCTTCGCCTCACTCTCGTGCTGTTGCAGCAACGACACCGCCTCCGCCACCGTCGTCGGCGCGGCGTACTCAAACCGTGGTGGTTTCATTCGTTCGATTCGCTGGGTTGCGCGCTCAGGGCATACTGTTACTTTGCGGCACGCATTGCACCCACAGCTCTCCTCTCGTTGCCGAGTATAACAACCAGACAAACGGTCGTTTGGCTCATACCGGAACTCCGCGCGAAAGAACAGAGCGAGTACCGCAAAATGTTCTCTGACTTGACTAACCAAACCCATTGAGGTTTTGGTCCGGCAGAAAGGATATCGCCATGAGCTGGACCAACTGGGAACGCGTTCAAGGCCCGGGGCTGGAATTCGAGGAAATTATCTACGAGAAGAAGTTTCATTCCGAATCGGAGGGCGGCGTGGCGCGCGTCTCGATCAACAAGCCGCAGAAGTTCAACACCATGACGCTAGGCACGGTGGACCAGATGTTTCGCGCCTTCTACGACGCCAACCACGACACCGCGATCGGCGCAATCATCGTCGCCGGCGTCGGCAAGCACTTCGGGGCCGGCGGCGACGTCGAGTGGGAGAAGTGGGGGCTGCGCGAAGCGTTTTACAACCGCTATCCGCACAACCGCCTGGTCCGCCTCTCCCGCAAGCCGGTGATCGCGGCGGTGCAGGGCTACTGCCTCGGCGGCCACAACCACTTCGCCTACTGCTGCGACTTCACCATCGCGGCGGAGAACGCGATCTTCGGGCAAGCCGGGCCGCGGGTGTCGAGCCCGGCGGACGGCTTTTTCGTCCCGTATCTGGTCAAGGTCGTGGGCGCCAAGCGGGCGCGCGAGATGTGGATGCTCTGCCGGCGCTACACGGCGCTGGAAGCGTACGAGATGGGGTTGGTGAACAAGGTGGTACCACTCGAGCAGCTGGAAGCGGAAGTGGACAAGTGGTGCGAAGAAATGCTTCAGCTGAGTCCCGGTTGTTTGGAAATTCTCAAAGCCGCCTTTGATCAAGAGATGGATGGCTACGCCGACCTCGGCGTCATTTCGAGCCAGTTCTATCCGGATTGGTTTGATACGCCCGAGGGCAAAGAGGGGGGCGCCGCCTTCACCGAAAAGCGCCGCCCGCAATTCTGGAAGCTGCGCAAACAAGAGCGGGAGATGCGGCAGGCGTTGGTGAAAAAATACGAGAAGAAGGAAGAGTGAACTCCCATGCGGACTTGGTTCCACGCCTTCCGAAGGTCGGTCGGCAGGACGCGGAACCGATCTCAACCCTCCTGCAATCGGTACAAGTCGTTCAGGAATTCGATCAGCAGGCGTTCGCGCAGAGACACCGGCAGCGCGTTGAGGATCTCGTTGATATCGGCCATGCGTTCGGGCAGCTGGTTGCCTTGGATTCCGGCCATGCCAAGCATCTGACTGAGAGATTCCTCGGTCAACGAAGCCGGATCGACGTTCGCTAGTGCGGACTTGATCGTCGCAGCCAGCTCGCCTGACTTCAGGTTCCGTGCTTTTTCCACGCACACCCGCAGATCAGAGAGAAAGGCATCGACCCATTTTGCGCTCGCCGGGTTGATCGACAGGTGAATGTTCTCCTTCGAGCTCTGAAAGCTGAGCTGCGGCTGGACGTACCAGCCGAGGGTCTTCATTTCGTCGATGATGTGGAAGACATTCACCGTGTCCGACGTGAAGGCGACCAGGTTCATGTCCGGCTGGCTAAGCAGGCGCAGGCCGTCGATCTGTTTGATACCGGCAGCAACCCGCCGCGTGGCGTCCAGCACCTGGCGCGCGATTTCGAGGTAGCCTTGGTCACCGAAGAAATGCAGGACGGCCCACGCCGCGGCCACCGGGCCTGCCGTTTTGGAACTCTGCACGGTGGCATTGATCACGGTGTAGCCGCTCCAGTTGGCGCAAGCATACATTTGATATTTTCGCAGGTCCTTGTTGTGGTAGAGGATGGTGGAGGCGCCTTTGGCGGCAAAGGCGTACTTGTGCAGGTCCATGGAGATGGAGGTCACGCCCGGCACATTGAATTCGAACTCCGGGACCGGCGCGCCCAAGCGGCGGAAGTACGGGAGCAAGAAGCCCATGCAGGCGTCCACATGCAAGAGCAGGTTGTGCTCCAGCGCGAGTTGCCCGATCTCACGGATCGGGTCGACGACGCCGTGGGCGTAGGAGACCGCTGATCCGACCAACAGGATGGTGTTCGGGGTGATAGCCTGGCGCATCGCCGTGACGTCGGCACGGAACGTTTTGGGATCGACGGGCGCCAGCACCGCCTTGACGTCGAGAAAGTGTCCGGCCTTTTGAAAGGCCGCGTGCGCGGTGGCGGGCAGGACCATTTCGGGTTGAGTGATCTTCGGGCGCTGGGCACGGGCGTAGTCGCGCGCGGTTTTCACGGCGAGTATGATGCTTTCCGTACCGCCGCTGGTGAAGTTGCCGACAACGTTCGCGTCGCCTTTGAGATGCGAGGCGGCGATGGCAATCACCTCGGTCTCGAAGCGCAGCGTGCTGGGAAACACGGTGGGGTCGAGGGCGTTCTCGGTTAGGTACATCATGTACGCTTGTTTGATGACCTCTTCCGCCTCCTGACCTGGATCGTAGATGTAGGCCCAGGTGCGCCCATCACGCCACGGCATGTCGTGGGCGCGGTACGCTTCCATCTGCTGAAACAGGGCCTCTCGCTTCATGCCTTGCGCGGGAATTTTCATCGACAGCCTCCTTGCGCGTCTGCCTGGGCGCGTGGGTGTGCTTACGCCACTGCCCGAGTGCGGGTCAATGGTGGAAGACGCCGACAGTCGAGAATCGAGAGTTGAAATGAAATGGCTGCTGGACCGAGCGGGTAAGTCTCTCCCTCCCGGATTCTGGCTCATGCGCCGGGGAGCGTGCGGATGTGGGCGGCAATGTGCCGAATGAACTCGCGGAATTGGGCTGGCCCGCGCTGCAGCAGGTCCCACACGACCGCCGTGTCGACGCGCAGATAATCGTGCACCAGAATGTTCCGAAACCCAGGCATGCCGCGGACCCGATTGACGAACTCCGCCGGCAGAATTCCGCCTTCTCCCAGCAACTCGATCACCTGGCGATAGGACTCCGGCGTACCCAACTGCTCCCCGGCAACCAAGTGACTGCTGATGTCCAATACGCATTCAATGGCGAGTTGGAGGCCGTGCTCAACCATCCACTGATTGCTCAGCTCGGAGTCGAAGGCCGAACGCGGAATCGTTTGCGCCAACCGTTACAACTCGGCGGTGTAGGCCTCGAGAGCGTGCAGACGGCGGCAGAGTGTTTCGCGGTCGATCATCGCTCCGCCGTGTAGCGGTCGAGCAGCGCCTGGTCCTGTGCGGCGCGCAGCGGCTGCGTGTCGAAGTACTCTCGACGGGCCGCGACTTCGAAGCGCACCCGTGCCACATCGTCGCGGCAGTAGACGAGTCGGCCGCGCGAGATGGCGCGCTCCTTCAAGAGCGGTGGCGCCGCGTTGAGGATGACGACATCAATGTCCGAGCGACGCAGGACCAACATCAGATCCGAAATCAGGGCGGCCTGAACGTCCCCCGATGCGGACACGCCAGGCTCCAAGACGACGGCGAAGTCGACATCGCTGAGCGCCGTGGCCGTGCCGGTTGCCTGCGAGCCGAACAGGTAGGCAGCAACCACTGGATAGCGCGCAAACACCGACGCGAGAGGCCGTGTGTCGATCGTCATGGATGCATCTTCGCACCCGCCTGGTAGAGCGTCAAACGCACTGCATCGGCACGGTCCCGACCTCCGCTGGCCCCCCGGATGTGATCGACGCTAGTTGCGACGCACCGCGGTGCCCGTGGCCACGACCGCATCACGGACGAGGTTGGCGATCTCCTCCGGCCCGAAGCCCAGTTCGGCGAGGATCTCCTCCGTGTGCTGACCCAGCATCGGCGGAGGTTTGCGGACACTGCCGGGCGTGCCGTGGAAGTGAATGGGGACACCAGTGACCCGAATGGGTCCGAGCTTCGGGTGCTCGGTGGTGACGAGCATCCGATTGTGCAGGATCTGCGGGTCTTCGACCGCTTCGGGAATCTCCTTCACCGGCGCCGTCAACACATCCGCGGCGATGAGTCGCTCGACCAGCTCCTCGCGCGTGAAGCTCTGGCAGCGCGCCTCGATCAGGCGGTCCAGCTCGTCCTGATGCCGCAGCCGGTTGTCGATGTCACGAAAGCGCGGCTCGTCCACCCACGACACGTCCAGCGCTGCGCACAGGTTGCGGAAAAACTTCTCGGAGGGACACGTGATGACGGCTTTCTTGCCATCCTTGCAGGGATAAATCCCGGAGGGCGCGAAGTACTGGCTGCGGTTGCCGGTTTTCGGGGTGACCTCGCCGGTGAGCAGATACGGCGCGAAGCCGGTGCATTGCGCGTGCAGTAACGCATCGAGCAGCGAAACATCGATGCGCTGGCCCTCGCCCGTTTGCGCCCGTGCATGCAGGGCCGTGAGCGCGGCGGTACTCACCAGCAGTGAGGTCATCACATCCACCACTGGAATTCCCATCCGCACCGGTGGGCCATCCGGGTGCCCATTCAAGACGAGCGCCCCAGCATATCCCTGGGCCAGAAAGTCGATCCCAGGTCGGCCAGCGTATGGCCCGTCGGCCCCGAACGCCGTTACCCCGATCCAGACGATGTCGTTGCGGTGCTTGCGCACGGACTCGTAATCGACGCCGAGGCGCGACAACGCCGGCTCACGGATGTTCGTGATCAGCACGTCGGTAGTGGCCAGGAGGCGGGCAAAGACCTGCTGTGCGGCCTCCCGTCTCAAATCCAACACCATCGCCCGCTTGTTGCGGTTGAGACTCAGGAATGGTGACCGCTCCCCCTCGCGCTCAGGTCCGAGGTGGCGGCTGTCGTCGCCGATGAAGGACTCGACCTTGATGACGTCGGCTCCGAGATCACCAAGCAACGTCGCCCCGTACGGCCCCGCGAGCATGGTGCCCATATCGAGGACGCGGATGCCTGCGAGCGGACCGGGGCTATTGTCTTGCCCCGCTCTCGACTCTCGACTCTCGACTCTCGACTTCCTTGTGGATTCTGTCGATTTTCCCCGAAACGCGCCTTTCGAGACGCCGCTAGATGAAGGCGGCTCCTCAGGGCGAGCGGAAGATTTCCTTTTAGATTCAATAACAATACCGCTCGGGCTGAGGAGGCCCCGTCGTTCCAGGGGCCGTCTCGAAGCCCGCCCGCTGGGTTTATCGACAGCATTCTTTGTCAGAGGATAGCCCCTTGCTCTTTGAGCTCTCCCACCTGCTCCCAGGAGTAGTCAAGCGTCTCGGTGAGAATCATCTCGGTGTCCTGCCCCAGCTCCGGGCCGAGGCTGTTCACCACCCCTGGGGTCTTGCTGAGGCCGATGGGGAGTCCCCGGACTTTGACCTGGCGTTGCACCTCTTCACAGTACGTCTCGACAAAGTAGTTATTCTCCCAGGCCTGGGGATCCGCGGCAAGATCCGCCAGATTCTGGATCGGGCTGGCGGCGATGCCCAGCGCGTTCCAGCGCTCCATCCACTCCGCGGCGCTGCGGCGCTTGATGACCTTGGCGAGACCCGAGATCAGCCGCTTGGCGTTGCGGTGACGTTTCTCCACGCTGTCGAAGCGTGGATCGCTCGCGACCTCGGCTCCGTCGAGACTCCGGCACAGCCGTGACCAGCTTTCGTCGGTGTTCGGCAAGCAGAGGAACACCCACTTATCCTTCGCCCGATACACGTTGCGCAGCGGATTCTCGGCCGTCTTCCTCGATTGCTGTTTCGAGTACTTGTCGCTTCCCGTCGCGAGATAGGCTTGGAGCGTGGGGGCAGTGAGGAACAGCTGCGCGCCGTAGAGCGAGGCATCGAGCATCTGGCCTTTCCCCGTGCGGTTGCGGTGATAGAGGGCCAGCATGATCCCCAGCGCCGACATCAGCCCGCCGTAGGCGTCGCCCGAACCCATGCCCAGATAAATCGGCGGCTGGTCCGGCTCGCCGAGGCGCGCCATGATGCCGGTGAGCGCTTGCACGGTCATGTCGAATGACGGCTTGCTCACCGCTCCAAAGCGCCCATATCCGGTATTGGTGGCGTACACCAGGCGCGGGTTGATAGCGCTGAGTTTCTCGTAGCCGAGTCCCCAGCTCTCCAGCAGCCCGATGCCCATGTTGGAGAGGAACACATCCGACTTCTCAACCAGGCGATACATGACCTCGCGGCCCGCCGGCTTCTTCAAGTCGAGAGCGATGCTCTTCTTGTTGCGATTGATCACCAGAAAGTACTGGTTCCAATCGCCCACCGGCAGCGCCTTGATGCTGCGCACGCCGCGGCCCTGATCGCCGCCCTGCGGGCGTTCGACTTTGATCACTTCGGCGCCGAAGTCAGCGAGGTGCTGAGCGGCCACCGGACCCTGAAACCACACCGTCAGGTCAATGACTCGTATTCCTTCCAATGCCCCGGCCACGTCTCTTCCTCTCTCTATGTTGTTCCAGCAACCCGCGTTGCTGGTTCCGACACTGCTTCTATCCCACGGCGACCGAAGGTGGCAACAAGCGCCGGCACAGGGAGCCCCAGATTCTCCCGGTAGCCAGACCGGAGCAGCCAGTAGTTGTAGGGTGGGCACTGCCCACCACTCTGATCTGTCTCCGTTGGCCGCAAGCTCGAAAGACGCTGGTCACTCGCCAATGGTATTGGCGATATCGGAAAACTCCGGAACCGAACCCCGCCGCACCGCGCAGCCGCAACACCAATTGGCCGCGTACGCCCCCTGCCGCACCCATCGCATGAAGCTGGAGTGCGGCCACAGGTGGGGGCATCTCACCAAACCATGCTTGACCGGGTTGTAGGTGGGCAGTGCCCACCCTACGGTTGCTTCGCCACGATCCTCTAAAGGATGGGGCGGTTGTCGGGGCCTATCCGGGAACCAGCCTGCTGCCAACGGCTGAAGTCCTTCCATCGAGTCTCTTTGCACTGAGAACAAGGACCTCCGCCAGTACAAGACTTGCAAAGATACGTTGACCATAGCTTACTCATCGAGTTCAGTACCTTTTCCCAATATTCAAGCGGGAGTGCTGGCGGGCGCCACTGGTGCGGTTGGTGTTGGTAGTAGATCATGATCGTCATCTCCAACTCCTTCCAAAGGCCGATGTCGAGATAAAGGTTATCGGTCTCAGGAACCTTCAGGGTCTCAAACCACGGCGTGACCTTGTTGCCTTGCTTGTCGTGTGTGACCATGCTCTTCTCCTTCCGTTCCTTTGGTGGCCTCAACAACAACTCGCAAACATCGCCCACGATGCCGTGAGTTCGCCACCGAGAGCTTGCGGCTACGGACTGGCAACGCAATCCGCGTGCGGTTGTCAACGCAAGCTACACCGTGACGGAACACGAATCGTAACGCCCCGACGCGAAACCAGCCGCGCCATGCCGACCTGCACGTACCAGACGGCGCGGAGCCCGTCTTACTGAAAGCGCCGTTACACCGTGACAGTCTGGACAGAGTCTTCGGCCTAGCTGCAGGACAGAGTGACCAGTTTGTGCAAGGCCTCGGGCGCAACATGGACGTGCCGCAAGGCGGGATCACCGCTGCACATGTAGCTCACATCCAAGTCCTTCGCGCAGCCGAAGGCTGGATCAGGTGCAGTGAACGTGATGCTGCAAACGGACTGTCCCAAACAGCTACCGAATACTGAAGACACATCGGTCGGAACCCCACAGTTAGCAGCATAGGTTGCGGTCACTGATTCGATCAGCGCCGCGCACCCGTTCAGGGCGTTGTTCACCGCTTCGAGGATCTGATCGACGGTGATCGGGCAGGCAGCGGCCGTGCAGTCGGAGCAAGGCGCGTTGCCGAGCGCGATGTCCCTAGCCATATCTGAGAAAAATTCTAAAGGTTCGTTTGGCTCAAAAGCCGCGCAGGCTTCCACGCATGTGGTTTTCTGACGTAAAGACATCAAAGCGGACCTGCGGTGGATCACCGCCTTGCCGCGATCGCGTTTGTCTGACATAGTGTCTGACATGAAAACCGTCACGCTTCGATCCTTGCGTCGGGACGCTGGTCTCCTGGATTCTGCTGCCGGCGGAGAGGAGATCTTGGTGACGCGCTTCGGAAAGCCCTACGTCCGGATTGTTCCGGCACAGCGGCCCCGGTCCTTTCTCGGAGCGGGGAAACACCTCGGCCTGAGGAGACCGGTGTCGCCCGAAGCTATTCCGTCGTCCGAATGGAAAGGCTTGCGGTGAGATACCTGCTCGACACGGCCCCATGGATCAACGGCGTGACCCTTCCAGAAGTGTTCCCGGAACGCGTCCGGCGCCTGTTGGCGTCAACCGAAACCAAAGGTCTCTGCAGCATCAGCTTGCTTGAGACAGCTATCCTCTATCGACTCGGCCGGCTGGATATTGAGGGCACACTGCTGCAGCTGTTCACGGCTGGATTGTCCGCCGACGTGCAAGTGCTGGAGTTGACGCCGGCGATCGCCGCGAAGACCAACGACCTCTCCGCAGACTTCCACGGAGACCCGTTTGACCGAACCATCGTTGCCACTGCCGCAGCGCGGAATCTGAAGCTGATCACCGCCGATCCAGTCATTCGAGACGCGAAGATGTGCGCTGTCGAGTATTACCCGTTCAAGCCATCGCGCTCCAGAACGTGAGCCTTCACGCAGTTTCTCAGCAACACCTCGGCGGCTTTGCACAAAAAGTCCGGTAACCAGCGGGCACCCTTCGATACGGCCGCTGAGAAGATGCGGCCTACTCAGGGTGAGCGGCAAAACACCTTGACATTGCACAACCAACCGCTCGTCCTGAGTAGCCGCCCTCTTTTGGCGGCGTATCGAAGGGCGCCCGCTGGGAGTTCTTGTGCAAGGCCACCCTCGGCGGTCTTGCACATAAAGTCGAAAGGTTCGACCTGCGGCGTGCGAACGCCATGGCTCGAATATACCCTCGGTCTGAACGCGTGAGCTCAGTCGCGATGATCTTCCCGGCGCACTTTTCGCACACGGACGGGAAACCCCATGCGCCGAAAGAGAACGGCCCAGCGGGTGAACACCCAGCGGGTGAAGGGCACAGCGTTCTCGGTAACGACTTCGGCGCCGATGCGGGCACCGGACAGCAGAATGAGGACGTCGTTCAGATGCGCGCGCGGCTCGATGTCTCCGTACACATGACGATGGCGACGGATCGCCTGCCCAGCCCGCGCCCAGTCTTCGGCATCGGGCACGGAAAGAAATCCGAGCGATTGATA
>DASVHW010000227.1 GCA_036382395.1 Candidatus Binatia bacterium
GAGGACGGCACGACTTGCGGCTGGGGTAGCGGTTCGGGTTCGCTGAGCAGTACCGACCCACGGCTCGACCCGGCTGGGCTGGCAAACAACGGCGGGCCGACGCAAACGATCGCGCTCCAGGCGGACAGCCCGGCCATCAACGCGGGTAACGACGCGGTGTGCGCGGCACCACCCGTGAACAGTCTCGACCAGCGCGGCTACGGCCGGCCAGGTGGCAGTGCCACACACTGCTCCATCGGCGCCTACGAGTACAACGCGCTGCCAAGCAGTTTCCTTTCCAGTGCTATCGCTGCTACCGACACCTGTATCCCGGTTTCTGACACCTCGATCTTCTCGCCCACCGGCGGATTCGCTCTCATCGGTCCCGAGTTAATCTCATACACGGGTCTCGGCACGTCATGCAGCGGTGCGTCAGCCGCCAGAGCCAGTGCAGGGACTGCGGCAACGGCAGGAGTCCTCACGGGTGTGACGCGCAATCTCAACGGTCAGGGAGGCGCGCACGCCGCAGGGACCACGGTGACCCCGACGGCGACCAACACGCCGACGGTGACGCCGACCAACACGCCGACGAACACCCCAACCCGGACGCCGACGCAGACACCGGTCAGCACCGCAACACCGAGCAATACTCCGACGCCGACGCAGACGGCGCTGAACAGCTCGACGCCGACCAACACGCCAACGCTGACCCCATCCAGCACGCCAACGGCGACGATCACGTCGAGTCCAACGCCAATCAGTACGCCCACGGCCACACCGACGATCACGTCAATCAACACCCCGACGAAGACACCCACAGCTACGCCGACTCAGACCGTGACGCCCACGGTCACCCCAACCCGAACGCCGACCAGCACGCCGACGTCCACAGCGACGCCAACTCCGACAACCACCAATGCCCCCGGCAAGTGTGTCGGCGACTGCGACGGCCACGGTCAGGTTACCGTCGATGAGATCCTCACCATGGTGAACATTGCCCTCGGGAACACGCCGGTCACGATGTGTGAAGCCGGAGACGCCAATCACGATGGGCAGATCACCGTCGATGAGATACTTACCGCGGTGAACAACGCGTTGAACGGCTGCCCGAATCACTGAAATCACATAGAATTAGGAATTTATGTTCTTCTCGCGGGAAGCCTTGTGCCACAAGGGTTTCCAACGGCCAGTCCGGGACCCTGCTCCAGAAACAACATAATACGGCTCTCTGGACCCGATTTCATGTTATTTCGTGACGCGCTCCCGATCAGCGGGTGCGGTGCGTCCGACAATCGGCCACCTACGCGCCCGGTTACCCATCGGTCACGATTCCTGCCAGCTTGGCGGCCCTGCCGGGGTGGGTTTCCCCACAACTTACCTAGAAACTGTGCGGGGAATCGCCACGCGCGGCCGGGCCGGCTGATCCGTGAGCCGGGCCGCGACTTTCCTCCCGCTGCTTACATAGTGCTTACACGCGCGGAATGCTGGCGCGGCACTTGTGAGGCAGAAAGCACGGAAGCCCCTGTTTCCAGGGGCTTCCGAAATGGGCCGCCCCAGAGTCGAACTGGGGACCCGCTGATTAAGAGTCAGCTGCTCTAACCAACTGAGCTAGCGGCCCACACGTGATGTCCGTGGACACTCCACGCCTTGGCTGGAAGCGCGCGCAACGATCGCTGCCGCCAGGGTCCTAACGCTCATAGCCGAACTCGTCGAGACAGTCCACACGCGGCCGGGTGCACGAGAATAATTTGCAGTGATTTAAAACGGGTCGCCCGCCCGCGTGCATCAAAGGCGCCGTACCTGTCGCGTCAGAAACATTGATGGAAAATTCGATTGACCGACCCCGTTGCCCTGTGGTTGTTTATGCGCGTGAATCTGGGCGTTCCGCGCGGATTCACGACTACACAGATGAAGGAGGACGGGATGCGGCGTGGTTGGCGTAGCCTGATGTATGTGGGTGTCGCTGGATGCTGTCTTCTTGCGGCCACACAGGCGTGGTCCAGAAGTGGTGGAGACACCGACGAGCTGACGTTGCGAGTGTGGAAGGGCCGCCATGAGATGTGGCTCGAAGAGGGGAATCGGGTTCTGAGGAAGTTCGAAGTCGCGCTGGGGAAAGATCCGACCACGGGGAAATTGAGCCAAGGCGATGGCCGCACGCCGCAAGGGGACTATTATATCTGCGAGAAACGGCCACGCAGCCGCTTCCATCGATTCCTCGGCATCAGTTATCCGAACGTCGATGATGCCGAACGCGCCTTCGCCGAACGGCTGATCTCCGCCGACGAATGGGCGGATATCTTTTTCGCCAATCTGCACGAAACAACACCGCCCTGGTCGACCGCCATGGGCGGGCGGGTCGGCATTCATGGGTACGGCGGCCGTTCGCCCATTCCGGCTGATTGGACGCAGGGCTGTATCGCCGTCAGCGACGCTGACATCGATTACCTCTACGACCGAGTCCGACTCGGTACGCGCGTGACGATCAGCGAATAAGGCGAATTAATCCATGCCCAAGAGGCTGCGCCCCTCCGGCGAGATCATCTGCGGGCTCCAGGGCGGGTCCCACACCAAATCGACGTCGGCTTCCTCGACTCCCGGGAGATCCAGCAGCTTCATGCGCGCGTCGTTGGCGATGGAGGCGCCCATACCACACCCCGGTGCCGTGAGCGTCATCTTCACGTCCACCCTGCTGTTGCCGGTGCCCAACTTCGCAATCTGCATGTCGTACACGAGGCCCAGATCAACGATGTTCACGGGGATCTCCGGATCGTAGCAGGTCTTCAACTGCTCCCACACCGCCGGCTCGAGGTCGTTGCCTCCCTCCGCGGCGGCGGTCCGAGTCGGTTGCGGCTGTGTCGGTTCCTTGCCGAGAGCATCCGCATCCTGCCCCGCCACGCGGTACAGTCCCCCGAAACTCGGCACCTGCAGCGTGTAGGTTCCCCCGAGCGACTGGGTGATGATCGCGAGCGTGCCCTGCGGCAGGGTCACGGTGTGTCCCGCAGGAATCTGAACGGCCTGACAATCCCGGCTCAGCTGGACCTGTTCGTCCATGTCTACCTCCTGGCGAAGCACAGAGAGGCTCCGACTTCGCCATCACTCTTGAATCGATGATGGTAATCTAGGTCATGGGGCGCGCCACGGCAAGCGATGCCTCCGCGCCGCAGTCATGCCGGGTAGCAGGGCAAAACGGGTCTCGGCGCGCCCTATGAATGCGGAGAACGGTCCCGTGCGAAAGACGGGATCTGTCGGCCGCCGCTTACCGCTTGGATTCGGCGGCTTCGGTCGGTCGGAACTTCTTCCACCACGGTGCGCCGGTTTGGTCGTACTTCGACGTGGATTTCGGAGCGGCAGCCCGAGCTGTTTTTTTCACGGTGGGTTGCTTGGATCGCGATTTTGCCGCAGTCGATTTCGATAGTGCCTTCTTTGCCATGATCACATCACCTCTCTCTCCGACCACTCCCTTAAGAACACGAGATGGGTCGGATGTTCAAGTCCCCCGATTTCACAGAACGGGGTACAGTTCTTCGATCTCTCCCTTTGACGTTACGACGCACGGCTCGTGGCTTTGAGGCGGCGCGTCATTGGGTTCCGCGCGACAGGAGGCGTACCAGCACGTAGGCAGCGCCCGCCGACGCCGCGCCGATCAGCAGGGTTTCGAGGCCACTGCGCCACGGTGAGCCGCCCGTGAAGCGCGATTTGAAGATGCCGACCAAAAACAGCGCCGTGAGCGTTGTGACGCTGGACAGCAACAAGGCTCGATTGATGGACAGGGGCAGCAGAAACGGAAACAGGGGTACCATGGCGCCGGCGATGTAGGAGAGCCCGATGGTGAGCGAGGTCTTGTAGGCGGCGCCGGGTGCGGGCTCCATCAGCCCGAGTTCCTCGCGCATCATGAAGTCCACCCATCGATGGCGGTCCTTGATGACCGTTTCGACTAGGCGGTCCAGCTCTTCCCCTGTGTATCCGCGTGCCTTCCAGATGTCACGGACTTCCCGCTTCTCCATCTCCGGCACCTGGTCGACCTCGCGGTGTTCGCGTTCGCGCTCTTTCCGGTAGATCTCGGCGTGCGATTTTTCCGAGAGATAGCCGCCCAGGCCCATGGCGATACCGCCTGCCAGCATCTCGGCAACGCCGGCGAGGAAGACGATGAAATTGCTGGTCACCGCGCCGCTCAATCCGGCGGCGAGCGCGAACGGTACGGTGAGACCATCACTCACGCCCAAGACGACGTCGCGTACGCTTACGCCAGCGTGCGTGTGTTCTTCCGTGTGCAAACGGGTGCGCACGGGGCGCTCGCGAGTGGCCGGCGTGTCGCTCATGGGTGCACCGTAAACTAGAAAGCGCCGCGAGTCGAGAATTGTAGCCGAAGATAACGGGCGGCGGCGGCTTTCCGTGCCGCTTGGCCGTGAGGAAACCAGCCGAGATGATCACGGCAGGAATCGACGACGGCATTGGCGCCGTGGTCGATCTCGCGAAGCGTGACCATTCCAGCCTGTGCGCGGTTGGGATCGCGGTTCAACCGCTGAGTGGGGATGGTGTTCCCTTCGTCTTGTTGTTCCCTTCGTCTTTGCCAACCGTTTCACCTCCGTGGTACGCTTCGGTCCGGTTGATGTCTCTCGCCCACCACCCGCTCGCGCAACGCCTGGGCAAGGCCCTGGGCCACTGGGGCAAACGCGTGCTCGGTCGCGGGCTCGACGCCGTGCTTCCCACGCCGCCCAACGTGCCCATCGATGCCGTGCGCGACGTTCGCCGTGTCTTGATCGTCCGCTCGAATTTCCGCATCGGCAACACGTTGATCGCGACGCCGCTGATTCTCGCGCTCCGCCAGCGCTTTCCGGGGGCTCAATTGGACTATTTGGGTGGCGACACCACGGCCGCACTCCTGGCGCACTTGCCGGTGGATAGGCTGCACCTCGTATCCCGGCGCTTCATCGCCCGGCCGTGGCAGTTCGTTGCCTTGTTCGCGCGCCTGCGCCGGGTGCGCTACGACGTGGCGGTCGAGGCCGGAATGGGCTCCTTCTCCGGCGGGCTCTATACGTATCTGACCGGCGCACGCTATCGCGTCGGGTGCGGTGGCAGGGCGGATCGCTTCCTCAACGTGCGCCTGCCGAAGGTGCATGCCGCGCATGTGTACGACAGCCCGCTGGTGTTCGCGCGTCTGCTTGGGGTGAGTTGCCCTGACCATCCCGTGTACATCGTCGGCGACGACGAGCGGACCGCCGCCCTGGCTCTGCTCGAACGGTTGGAACTCGCGGCGGGATCGGCGGCGCTGCCGTTCATCGCGGTGTTCGTCGGCGGGCACCAGGACAAGCGGTGGTTGGCGGCGCGGTGGATCGAGCTGGCCCGATCGTTGGCGACGTCGGGCGGACGCGTGATTGTGTTTCTCGGTCCGGAGGAGGCGCAGCTCGAGCGCCAGTACCGGCGCGAGCTGCCGCCGACCGTGCGGGTGCTGCCGCCGCAGCGGCTCCGACTCTTCGCCGCGTTGTGGGGCGCGGCACGGTTGATCGTCACTCCGGACTCCGGGCCGATGCACTTGGCGGCGGCGCTGGGTGTGCCCGCGATCGCTCTGCTGCAGAGCGACGCCTCGCTCATCTATGCGCCGCGCGCGCCGCAGGATCGGGTCTTGATGCGGCCGACGGTTGCCGGGGCGGTTGCGGCTGTGGTGACCCATCCCGCTTGGGCAGACACCATCTCAGTGGTGCCCTGACGGGCGTTTCGGGAACGCCAGGCAAGGACCGCCAATCAGCTACTTGCGACCGATGATTGACAGCGATGCGCCAACGGCGGAGACTATCGCCTCCTAGCCGACACGTCCTCGGCCCGCACTCGGGGGTACAACGACCCCCCACTTGAAAGCGTACGAGCCCCATCGAGAGCACTGAGCTCTCCACAACTTCGCGGGCCATGCCCGCCCAACCGAGAGGGCTCCAATGAATGATATCGCGCATCTTTCCTTCCGGGGTGGCGGCTTGATTCTCCCGACCAATACACCTTACGAACGCGAGTTGTTGGTCGAATGTGTCGAAGCGACCACCAAACGCTACGGCAATCTCCTGCTCGAAGTAAAGGGGCGACACTGGATGATCAGCATGAGCAATGGGCTTCGACCCGTATGCGTCTCGTGCAGCCAGTGGCCGGACGATCTCACCTATCCCGGAGGGTCGAGTGGCGCCCTCTCGGTGGTCAGTTCGCGCGCCACGCCGTGCATGGAAATCACCTGCAAGCTGGCTCAGGTGGGAGCCCATGCGTGAGTCGCCCATGGTAGGACTGCGGTGCAAGCGCACGCCAATTCCGGTCGCCAGCTTGGGAGAGTGAGAATGCTGCCTCTACGTCCTCTTACACGTCATTGGCGGTGGCTCTGGCAACGACGCGGCAGGATACGCGGCTTGCTGGGTCTCTTGACCCCGAAGAGGAAACGAGACTCGGGGGACGGCGTCACGGCGGCACGCGCGCGCTTCTGGGATGCGGTGCGCGAGGGGCAGCGTGAGGCGGAAGCGCAGTGTTCGAGGCGAGATCCATGATCGAGCACGCAGAAAAAGGGATCGCCCGATGATGGGACAGCTCAACCGGCGCAACGCGTGCGACAACCTGAATCATCGACGCGCGTCCGCGCCCGTCCGCCATTGCCCAACGTGTGGCGACGCCGTCAACGAACGTGTTTGCGCGCGACAGTGCAGTGAGGCGCAGCACGCGGCAGCGCGACGGCAGCAGACCGTATTCTGCGTCGATTGCGGTACGCGACTGATCTCCCATGGTTGAGCAGGTCATCGCTTCGGCGGTCTCTATGTCTTCTTAATTTCAGACGGCGCCTGCCATTGCGGCAGGATGCTACCTCGAAACCGCAGGTCAGCAGATTGAAAGGAGAAAGGTGGTTCGAACATGGGCGACAAGTCCCCGAAATCAGTACGCAGAAACGCGACTCAGAAACAGGCGAAGAGCAACGCGGTAGACCAGAAGAAGCAGCAAGCCACAGCCGCAAAGCAGACTGTATTCAAAAAGAGCTAAAGACCCTCATCTTAGGATCCATCTTTGGGGGTTGTACGGGCAACCGGCGGAGAACGGCGGCCGTGGCCCCGCACCGGCAGGCGGGCGGGCTTGGTGGAGGCGATGAAGTCGACGAGCACCGCGACGAAGCGCTCGGGGGCCTCGCAGTGCGGGTAGTGGCCCACCCCGTCGAAGATTTCGAGGCGGCTGCCGGGGATGGCCTGGTGCGCC
>DASVHW010000228.1 GCA_036382395.1 Candidatus Binatia bacterium
ACTGACCGGGTTGGCCTTGTGCAGCGCCGCCAATTCGCTATCCACAGCCGCCACGCGCTGATCCAGCGCTTCGATATGCGCGCCCATCTGCTCGAACATCGCCCGCGCCGTGGCGGGGATGGCATTGTCAGCGGCCAGTTCCATCAGCAGCGCCGCGACCTTGACGATCCCTTTGGCGGCCACCACGCCGAATTCCGCCGCATGGCCGCGTAGGGCATTGATAGCCTGGGTGCGCTGGCTCACCAGCATCTCACGATGTTTGAGGATTATGCCGTCGGCCTGCTGGTCGACGGTCTTGACCACGACCGAGCGCATGGAGGGACGTGACGCCGCCTCGCTGATTGCCTCGGCATCGTTGCGGTCATTCTTGGCCCGTTTGACGAAGGGCTTGACGTATTGTGGCGGGATCAGGCGAACGTCATGGCCCAGCCGGCTGAACAAGCGCCCCCAATGATGCGAGCCACCGCAAGCCTCCAATACCACCTCTGTTGCGTCCTGTTTGCCAAAGAAGGCTTCCACCTGACCGCGCCTGAGCTCGCGCCGCAGCACCGGGCGTTCCTGCTCATCGACGCCATGAAGCGTGAACACGTGCTTGGACGTATCAATCGCGATGCGCTTATACTTCATCTGGACGGTCCTTGGTTGATGTATGACAACTCAACTTTGGCACGAGATGCCGTTGGGCCGTCCACCCCAACATCCCGCGTGATGCCTGACTCATGTTGGGGATTCCCGACGCGGGCCTGAATGTGATTCACCATGGTGAACATCGGGAAGTTCGCCATGGCCGCTCCGGTCACCTTGCGTCAGGATTTCACTGCCGCCGATCTGCGCCTTCATGCCCGCCGTAGTCGCGATGCCAATCAGGCCCGGCGTTTGTTGGCCCTTGCGGCGATCTATGATGGTGGCTCTCGCGGCGACGCGGCACGGCTTGGTGGCGTCGGCCTTCAGATCGTGCGGGACTGGGTGGTGCGGTTCAACGCCGATGGGCCGGCCGGGCTGCTGGACCGCAAGCCGCCAGGACCATCGCGACGGTTGAGCGAGGCGCAGCGCCAGGCGCTTGGCGCCATGGTGGAGAGCGGCCCCGATCCGGCGGTGCATGGCGTGGTGCGCTGGCGGCTGGTCGATCTGGCACAGTGGCTGTGGGAGGAGTTCCGCGTCTCGATCAGCGAGGACACCGTCGGGCGCGAGTTGCACGCGCTCGGCTATCGCAAGCTCACAGCCAGGCCCCGGCATCATGCACAGGACCGGGCAACCTTGGAGACATTCAAAAAAAATTCCCCGCCGCGCTGGCGGAGGTCGCGCAGGGCGTCGCTGCCGGCAAGCGCATAGAGGTCTGGTTCCAAGACGAAGCCAGAGTGGGCCAGAAGAACGGCATCACTCGACGCTGGGCGCGGCGCGGCAGCCGTCCCTCTGCACCGCACGACCAGCGCACCGCTTCGGCCTATCTGTTCGGCGCGATCTGCCCCAGCGAGGGCAAGGGCGCTGCCCTCGTCCTGCCCCACTGCAATACCGAGGCGATGGGCCTGCATCTCGCCGAAGTCGCGGCCGCCGTTGCTGCCGACGCCCACGCCGTCGTCCTGCTCGACCAGGCTGGCTGGCATATGGCGTGCGATCTCAAGATACCACCAAACATCACGCTGATGCCGCTTCCGCCGCGCGCACCGGAGCTCAATCCGGTCGAGAACGTCTGGCAGTTCATGCGCGAAAACTGGCTCTCCAACCGCGTCTTCGCGTCATACGACGACATCATCGACCATTGCTGCTTCGCTTGGAACAAGCTCACCGATCAGCCGTGGCGCATCATGTCCATCGGATTGCGAGATTGGGCCGATAGGTTCTGATCAATGCGGATTGTTGGGGTGGACGGCCCAACGGCATCTCGTGCCAAAGTTGAGTTGTCATACACCAACCAAGGACCGTCCAGATGAAGTATAAGCGCATCGCGATTGATACGTCCAAGCACGTGTTCACGCTTCATGGCGTCGATGAGCAGGAACGCCCGGTGCTGCGGCGCGAGCTCAGACGCGGCCAGGTGGAAGCCTTCTTTGGCAAACAGGATGCAACAGAGGTGGTATTGGAGGCTTGCGGAGGCTCGCATCATTGGGGCCGCTTGTTCAGCCGACTGGGTCACCGCGTTCGCCTGATCCCGCCGCAATACGTCAAGCCCTTCGTCAAACGGGCCAAGAATGACCGCAACGATGCCGAGGCAATCAGCGAGGCGGCGTCACGTCCCTGCATGCGCTCGGTTGTGGTCAAGACCGTCGACCAGCAGGCCGACGGCATCATCCTCAAACATCGTGAGATGCTGGTGAGCCAGCGCACCCAGGCGATCAATGCCCTACGCGGCCATGCGGCGGAATTCGGCGTGGTGGCTGCCAAAGGGACCGTCAAGGTCGCGGCGCTGCTGACGGAACTGGCCGCTGACGGCGCCATTCCCGCCACGGCGCGGGCGATGTTCGAGCAGATGGGCGCGCATATCGAAACGCTGGATCAGCGCGTGGCGGCTGTGGATAGCGAATTGGCGGCGCTGCACAAGGCCAACCCGGTCAGTCAGCTGCTGGCCGAGATCCCTGGCGTTGGCCCGCTTGGGGCGATCACCATGGCGCTGACGGTGGAGCCTGGGAACTTTGCGTCCGCGCGGCACTTCGCCGCATGGCTGGGCCTGACGCCAAAGGAACATTCCACTGGCGGCAAGCAACGCATGGGCAAAATCAGCAAGGCCGGCAATGAACGGTTGCGGCAATTGCTGTTCGTCGGCGCCATGTCCGTCATCCGTTTCGCCAAACCAGGTGGCAAATCCGCCTCGGCGTGGCTGCTGCAATTGCTGGAGCGCAAGCCGCGCAAGCTCGCCGCGGTGGCTCTGGCCAACAAGATGGCCCGGATCATCTGGGCCATGATGGCACGCGGGGAAGCGTATCGGCGTCAGCCGGTCGCCGCCTGAGCCGCGTGCGGGTGCCGAGGGTTTAAGGACAAGCAAGAGATGGCTATCGGTCGAACCGACGAGCGACAAAATCCGTTAATACCTGTGGCAGAAACATGCCGCCGGGTTGTTTGGATGTCGCTCGCGGATCCCATCTGGGCCAGCGGGCATCGTCTCGCGTCAAAGGCCGGACACATGACCGCATTCGAACCAAGGCCAATCTCTCGCAAGCCACTTGAACCCTACGGGCCGTTCTCTAATCGCGTCTCCCTTGTCAATAGCCTCTTGCTTACTTCTGCTACCGTACCGGGGTCACGGTTCTCTCCGCGGTCGGAAGATATCCGCCGCAACATCTGGTCCGAAGCACAGGCGC
>DASVHW010000229.1 GCA_036382395.1 Candidatus Binatia bacterium
CGCACCTCAAGCATGGCGTGCCTTGCCCAAATAGATTTCCTGGACCTCGGAATTGCTGCGGATGTTAGCGGGAACGTCCTCGACCAGAACCTTTCCGTCGTACAGGCACGTCACATAGTCGACAAGTCGCAGCGCGAGATCCATGTCGTGCTCAATGAGGATCAGCGTCATCTCGCGGGGCAGCGCGCGGATGGTGGCCGCCATGTCGACGCGCTCGGCCGGCGACAGACCGGCGGCCGGCTCATCGAGCAGCAGAAGGCGGGGGCGGGCGACGAGCGCGAGCGCGAGCTCGAGCTGCCGCTGTTCGCCGTACGACAAAGTCCGCGTCGGGTCGCTACGCTTGGAGCCGAGACCGCTGTCGTCGATGGCGCGCTCGATCGTCGCCTCTTCCTCGTCCCGGGACATGCAGGTTCCGAACAGCGAGAACTTGCGACGTCCGATGCCGCGGGCGGCGAGCTGGACGTTCTCCTCGACGGTCAGGCCGCCGAACAGATTGGTGATCTGGAACGTGCGAGCGATGCCCATGCGGGCGCGCTGGTCCACCCGCATGCGGGTGATGCGCCGTCCGTCATAGGTGATGGTGCCACCGGATACGGGGTGGACGCCCGCGATAGCGTTGAACAGGGTTGTCTTGCCGGCGCCGTTGGGTCCGATAATGGCGCGGCGCTGGGAGGCCGGCACCGCCAGCGACACTTTGTCGTTGGCGCGAAGCGCGCCGAAGGTGACGGTGACGTTCTCGAGCGTTAGTAACGCGTCGGTCATGGCGTCAACGAGTCCCGATGCCGGAGAGCCGCAGCCGCGCGGCGAGCCGCCCGTCGGCCGGCAGGAATCGGACGAGCGGACCCGTCCGGCCCGGTGAAAAGGCGATCGCCGAAGCCATCACGCGACCTGCAACCACTTGCCCCCGACCCACTAGTTCTTCTTGATACCCTGGAACGTACGACTGTAGGCGGGCTGCTTGAGGTAGTCCTCCGGTTTGTAGTTCCAGAACTGCGACACTTCGGGATAGACCTCGACGACCGTGTTCCAGAACTTTCCGTCGGGCCGGCGCGTTACCTTTCGGATGAACACGTCGTAGACGGGGTTGCCGTAGGCATCGAGGCGGACCGGACGCCCCAGCGGCGAATCGTTGAGGACGACCTTGCGAATCGCGTCCAAGAAGGCCACCCGGTCTTCCACGTTGCCGTCCGCGGCCTTGATCGCCTCGGCCACCCACATCGCGCCGAGGTAGAGCGATGCGCCGTAGAACGATGGCAGGATACCGTAGGCCTTCTGGTATTCGGCCACGAAGGCCACGGTTGCCGGATTGTCGTTTCCTTCTGCGAAATAATGGGAGGTCAGTACGCCGTCCACCTCGGCGCCGGACGTGCGGATCACGGACTGGTCGCTGAAATTGCTTCCGCCGATTAGCGGGATTGTGTTCTTGAGGCCGAACGCCGCCCACTGTTGGAAGAAGCGGCTGGCGTCGGCGCCGAGCTCCATCGCGAACACAGCGTCGGGCTTGGCCGCCTGGATCTGCGCGAAGTATGGGCTGAAGTCGGATGTGTTGAGCGGATTCCACAGCTGACTCGCGATGGTGCCGCCGGCCTCGGTGAAGGTCTGGGCAAACCCGCCGACCTGTTCATGGCCGAAGGTGTAGTCCTGCGACACCGTGACGATCTTGCGGTATCCGAGCTTCTTGTAGGCGTAGTCGGCGAGCGGCCGCGTAGTCTGGCTGGCGGCGAAGCCGGCGATCCGCACCACGTTGGCGATGCGCCGGCGCTGCGTCAAATCATCAGCAGCGATGATCGGGATGAAGTAGGGTACTCCGTTCGACTTTACATATTCGGCGACGGCTAAGCCCGTGTTGGCGAGGATGTTGCCTATCAGAAAGTGCACCTTCGACTGCTCGACCAGGCGACGGGCCTTTTGCAGCGCGGTGTCCGGATTGCTGGCGTCGTCCTCGATAGTAATTTCGATCGGCCGCCCAGCGATGGTCTTGCCAGCCTTCGCCCAATAGAGATTGAACCCGTCGACCACCTCTCGTCCGCCCGCCGCGACCACTCCAGTGAGCGGCGCCATCAGCCCGATCCGGATGGGATCGGCCGCGCGTACGGCGGTCCGGGGCAACGTGGAAGTAGCAGCCGCGGCTGCCGTCATCTTCAGAAATTTTCGGCGGTCCATAACTATCTCCTTTGTTGATTTGGAGGGGTTCCTGCGGGCCGCGCCTGCGCCGCCCGGCTGGCAAGCATCGTCCTGATTTTACCGAGTATGCCTTCAGGGGCGAAAACCATCGCGCCAATGAACATGAGACCGAGCAGCATCGACCAGCGGTCAGTGTAGACGCTGACAATGTCCTGCACGGCAGTGACCATGATGGATCCGACGAGCCCACCGAACAGAGTGCCGACGCCGCCGACGATTGCCATCAGCAGCGCCGCAACCGACTGACCGAGTGCGACAGTCGTCGGGCTGACGAAGCCGTTGAAGAAGGCATAGAGCGCACCGGCCGCGCCGGCGAAAAAGCCAGAGATGGTGAAGCCGATGAACAGATGCAGAGAGACATTATAGCCGAGCGCCCGCATACGCGTCTCGCTCTCGCGAATTCCCTGCAGGCTGAGGCCGAACGGGGAGTTGACGAAGCGCCACATCGCAAAAGCGAGCACCACGAATATGGCGAGCGTGAAGTAGTAGAAGTTCGCCGAATCGAGGAGCCAGTCGGGCCGGATGGTGCTGCGGATACCGTTTTCCCCGCCCGTGACCGAGGTCCAGCGCAGACAGATTCCCCAGATGATCATCCCGAGCGCCAGCGTCAGTAGGAGGAAATAGACTCCGGCGGTGCGGATCGCCAGGATGGCGAAGATCGCCGCCACGAGGGTGGCGGCGAGGATGCCGAGCACCGCGGCCAGCCAGGGTGAGCTGGCATCGATCGATGTCAGGTAAAGGACGACGTAGGTCGATACGCCGAAAATTGCGCCGTGGCACAGCGTCGTGCGCCCGGCGAACCCGGCCAGCACGTCGATCGACATGGCCAGGATGGCGAATATCAGCATCTGGCTCGCCAGCATCGTTTTGTAGGTGCCGACGAAGAAGGGAACCGCCGCCAAACCTGCGAGGACGGCGATCGTCACGAGCCAGTTGCGCCGAGTCCCCATGGCTAGGCGGCCTTTCCGAACAGGCCCAGCGGGCGAAACGCGAGCAGGAGCGCCATCGGCCCGAAGATCACGAAATAGGCGAACTCGGGGAACCATACCTGGCCGAAGGTGGCGAGGAAACCGACAAGGATGCTGCCGATGGCAGCGCCGAGAAGGCTCCCGCGCCCGCCTATGATGACGACCGCGAGGCTAAACACGAGGATTTCGGAGTCGGCTGTGGGGTAAAGCGTCAGGAACGCGCCGCCCATGACGCCGCCAAGGCCCGCGAGCGCACAGCCAAGCATGAAAGTGCAGACGAACAGCCGCTTGATGTCGACGCCCATGGCGTCCACCATCTCGGCGTCGTCCACGCCGGCGCGGATGAGCGAGCCGAGCCGGGTGCGGTTCAGCAGCAGCCACAGCGCAGCGTAGATCACGACGCCGGCGACCAGCACGAACAGGCGGTACTTGGGATAGTACATACCGCCGAGGCTGACTGGTCCCTCGAGAAATTCCGGGACGGGCATTGTGAAGGTGTCGCCGCCGAAGATCACCAGATCGATGTCGTCAAGCACGATCGCAACGCCGAGCGTGAGCAGCACTTGGCGAAGCGCGTTGTCTTTGACGAAACGCAGCAGCCCAACGTCGACCAGGCAGCCGACAAGGGCTACCGCCGCCGACGCGCCCACAACGGCGAGCGTGAAGCTGCCCGTTCGCACCCCGATCACCATTCCGACGTAGCCGCCGAGCAGATACAGCGCGCCGTGTGCAAGATTGATGATCCGCATCAGCCCGAATATCAGCGTGAACCCGCTCGCCACCACGAAGAGGAGCGCCGCAAAACTCGCGCTGTTCAAAGCCAGGAATGCGGTCATCGATGGCTCAACCTATAGTTTGTCCACTGACAGCATGCGGTCGGGCCATGGGATCTCCATCCCGACCGCATCGGAGCACTTCTGATCTGCCCGTCGGCCCTCCGGCTGCCGGCAGTCACTTGACCAGGACGCTCTTCGGCAGCATTGCGTGCACGCCCTTGACGTTGTTCACCGTCTGCGTGACGTGAAGGTCGCAGACGAAGCTGCACAGGCTGTAGGCCTCGTCCTTGTGGATACCGGTCAGGGCGATGATCCAGGAAATCATCTCCTTTAGGCACTGCCGCGCGGCGTCGTCGAGGTCCGGATCGAGCCCGAACGTGATGTAGTGTGTAGGGGTCTCCGCCCGCGGGATCTTCCACCCAAGGTCCTTGCGCACGACGAACTCGAAGGTCCCGGCAAGCGACGTCTCGATGGCGGTGCCGTTCACCTCGCCGTCCCCTTGGGCGGCGTGACCGTCACCAGTGGAGAAAAGGGCTCCGACGTTCCAGACCGGCAAATAGATGGTGCTGCCCGACGTCAGCTCCTTGCAATCCAAGTTGCCGCCGAACTCACGCGGCTCCTTGCTGTTCTGCCGCCCGACGGCGGCCGGCGGGGCGACTGCAAGCTGGCCAAAGAATGGCGCCAGCGGGATCCTGAAGCCGGAGGGCATCAACGCGATCTTGGACTGAAGATCGAGCGCCACATGCATGAGACGCGTATAGCGGTAGTCCTCGGGAACGGTGCCCATGTAGCTGCGGAAGATGTTCCAACCCCAGTTCTGGCGCAGCTCGATGTCGAGGATCTTCACCTCCAGCACGTCGCCGATCTCGGCGCCGCGGACGTAAACTGGTCCTGTGAATATATGATTCCCCGAGCCCTTTTTCACTTTGTGAATGACTTCGAGGAGATCCGGAAGGAGATCGAAGCCGCGGTCGGCCGGCGGCAGCCATTCCGGACCGCCGGTGACGCATTCGATCCGCACCTGCTCCCCTGAATCTATGGTGAGAGCGGGAGGGATCGCGGCATCGAGATAACCCCAATGGACCGTCGCGGGGGTCGCCTTAAGCACCTTGATTTGCGAATTCTGCTTTAACATCACTGACACGCGTCCTGTCTGGGGGCCCGACGCTTCAGCTGCCAGGGATTATTCCTGGCTTCATCTCGTGGCAGCACTTGGCGATATCGCCTGCGCGCGTGAACCAGACCTGGTCGGCATATTTGTGCTGCACACAGTGCCTGAGGGCCTGCTTCAGGGGGCGCAACCGCATCGGCTGGCCAAGGATGTAGCCATGCAAAGCGATCGAAAAGACCAGCGGCTGCTTCTCAGAGGCCTCCAGCAGTTCCTCAAACTGATCGACCACCATGTCCGCGAAGTCGCGCCCCGTATGATGGCGCAACGCCAGCGTGCCGGCGTCGTTGAGCTCCATCGGATAGGGCACCGAGAGAATCGGGCCAGCGCGCGTTCTCATCCAGATCGGTTGGTCGTCGACCGGCCAGTCGAGCAGATGGGTGAAACCGCACTCCTTCAACAGGTCGGGCGTCACGCCAGACTCGACTGCGCCCGCGCCCATCCATCCAGTCGGCCGCACGCCGACGTGCTTGGTGATGACGTCGACGCATTCCTGGATCTGCCGACGCTCGTCGTCTTCCCACAGCCCCCCCAGGGTCTCGGCGTTGGAGCGACCGTGGCCGAGAACGTCGTCGCCACGCTCTTTGATCTTCTCGATGATGTCCGGGTATTCGTAGCAGACCGAGGAATTGAGCAGGATCGAGGCCGGAAGCTTCAGCTCGTCTAGCAGCTCGAAGAAGCGCCAGTTGCCGATCCGATTTCCGTAGTCGAGCCAGGCATAGTTGCGCGTACTCGGTGTGACGTTGAAACCATACTGGGGGTCGAGCCTGCGCCCTGCCTGAAAAGCGAAATGCTCGATGTTTAGCGCGGGGTAGAACGCCAAGCGCTTTCCGCCGGGCCAGGAGTAGTGCTGCCGCTTGGTGATCGGTACGTAGTCGTAGCGGTTGTGGCGCGGCAGTTTGAGCATCGCTGGATTTCCTAGTCAGGGCCGTATTGGCCGATGTGTCTTCTGAACGGCATTCGGCGGGGGCGGCAGAGTGCGAGCCAAAAGTGTATCCATTTTAGGTTTATTGAGCAATTAGAAAGCGCATCCGCGGCGTGGTATCGGATCAGAACGACGGCGACGTGCAGACGAAAAGAATTCGCCCATATTGTGCACAGTTTATTATTGACGCCACTCGGATGTGTACATAACAATTCAAGTGGCTTGTCAGATCCACGCCCTGAACATGAGGTCCCGAGGCTGATCCGCGCTCGGCCGTACGATTCGCGCAGCGCATAGCCCGCGGGATCGACCAATGTCCGGCGCGGCCCATCCTCCTCTCATTTTTTATCATTGCGGCTCTCGCAGGAGCCGGCCAACAACGAAACCGGGGAATTTCGATGGAACAGTATCGTGCACCGTCACAGGATGGCCAGCCGCAGAGCCGAGGGACGATCATCTTCGCCGCGATCGCGATCGCCATCCTGATCTGCTCTTACACTGTCAATGGAATGGACCGGGTGCTGTTTCCGCTCCTGCTGACCGACGTGCGCCGCGAATACGGAATCGGTCTCCCGGAAGCCGGGCTGCTGTCGACGATCTTCACGCTCGGAATGGCCGTCGCTGGGCTGCCGACCGGCTATCTTATGTCGCGCTATTCGCGCAAAACCGTGACGCAGATCGGAATGCTCATCTATTCGGCCGGGACAGTTATCACCGTCCTGGCGGTCAGTTACGCGGACATGCTGTTCTACCGCGCCGTCACCGGAATCGGTGAGGCGATGCAGTTGACCGCGCTGCTGGCGATCTTCTCGAGCTATTTCTCGCGTTATCGCGCGGCCGGTCTCGGGACCTTGAACTATGCCTATGCGTTCGGCGCGATTATCGGGCCATGGCT
This sequence comes from Candidatus Binatia bacterium, assembly GCA_036382395.1. Taxonomy (NCBI): domain Bacteria; phylum Candidatus Binatota; class Binatia (SeqCode); species Binatia bacterium. The sequence continues at coordinate 6,917 of DASVHW010000229.1, forward strand.
CGGAACTCGCCTGCTTGTGAGCTACGGCACCTGGCGTGCGCCGATGATCCTATATGGCGTACTTGGCTTCGTCGTGATGATTCTGGTCGCCGTCGCGGTCCGTCCGTGGCTGAGCGAGGTCGGAGGAACCAAGAAGCAGGACCAGAACGTCGGGGGCGCCACAACGCTGAGCAACCGCAACACCGTAGTCCTCACGGTGCAGACGGTGCTGTTCGGCCTCGCCATCTACGGCTATCTCGGGATGTATCCGACGTTCCTGCGGGAGCAATTGCATTACGCGCCCACGGACATCGGTCAGGTCATGAGCACGTACGGGCTTGGCGTCCTAGTTTCGCTCGGCGCCGGATGGCTCGGCGACCGGTTTTCCCCCCGCGTCGTCCTCAGTATCGCCTTCCTGTTCGCGGCGGCCATCTGCGTCGTGCTGTTCAACGGCCCGCCCAGCTTCGCCGTCCAGGCCACCTTCTCGTTCTTGCTCGGAACCGCCTTTAGCGGCACAATTTTCGTCAACCTTGCCGGCTACCACGTCAAGTCGGTGACGAGCGCCCTGACCGGCCGCGCGTCGGGCATATTTGTGACCAGCCTGTACGGATCCGCGACAGTGGCGGGCTACATGATCGGCTGGCTCGCCCGTCAGTTCGGCTGGCCGACGGCCACCAACACTCAACTAGTGATGCTGTGCGTGATCGCGGCGGCCTTGTCGTTCGCTCTGAGGCCCGGGCTGATGGCCCAGCGCAACTGACGCGGGTCGGCAGCAGGAAATGGAGGCGCGATATGTCCGACGCACGGACCTCGGACAAAATCAGGGTGAACGTCTTTCCCGGCGGGTTCAACTGGGGCCTGTACGTTGGGGCCGACAAAGGCATCTTCACCCGGCACGGAATTGCCATTTCGGTGTCCGGCACGCCGAATTCGATCACGCAGATGACCGAGTTCTCACAAGGCAAGTTCGATATCGCGATGACGGCGGTCGACAACATCGTCGCCTACGTCGAGGGCCAGGGTGAGGCGCCAATCGGGCCTCAGCCGGAATTCTTCGCCTTCATGGGCAGCGACAGCGGATTCTTGAGCCTGGTCGCGTGCCCCGAGGTCAGCACGATTCCGGAACTCGCCGGGCGGCTGCTGTCGGTCGATGCGCTAACGACGGGCTACGCATTCGTCCTGTTTGACATCCTGCGCCGGAACGGGCTGGAGCGCGGCACATACCAGATCAAGCGGGTCGGCGGCATGGTCGAGCGCTTCAACAGCCTGGTAGCTCGCAACGAAGACGCCACGATGCTGTCGGCCCCTTACAATCTCCTTGCCAAAGATCAGGGCCTGACGGAGCTGGTCAAGGCGACCGCGGTTCTCGGCCACTATCAGGGCAACGTCTCCGCCGCGCGGCGATCTTGGGCAAGAGACAACGAGGGCAAGGTCGTCGCCTTCATTCGCGGCTACCGCGAGGCGATCGCCTGGCTTTACGATCCCGCAAACCGGGAGGAGGCGGTCGCGATCCTGCGGCGGAATCTTCCGCAGATGCCGCAGCGAGCGGCGGAGGCGAGCTATTCTGAGCTGCTTGACCCTCAGGATGGGTTCTTCCGCGACTGCAAGATCGACCTAGAGGGAATGGCCTGCGTTCTCGACTTGCGCAGCCGCTACGGCGAGCCGCAAAAGCGTCTGGACGAACCGATGAAGTACTGCGACCTGAGTTACTTCCAGCGAGCGATGGGCTGAGGCGCTGTTAAGAATCGCCTCGGCCATCGCGCCACCGTCGTTTGCGTCTTCGGCCCACGCGTCCTCCTTGCCGCGCCGGGACGGCCCGAGCGCTTGATTACGTGAGTTGCGCCATATGACACCCATTCCTCCGCTGCCGGATCGGCTCGCCCGGCTTTCTACGACCGAATACCCGCAGTTTTCCGCCGAGGAGATGACGCGCCGGCGAGGCGTCATCACAGAGATGTTGCGTAATGCCCGGTGCGATCATTTGGTGTTTTGTGGCGCGAACCGCGTCGGCTCGATCGTGCAGTGGCTGACGCAGTGGCCGGTGACGGCGGAGGCGGTCGGCGTCTGCAGCTCCGGTGATCGAGATGCGCTGTTCGTGCAGTTCGTCAATCACGCGGAACTGGCCAGCATAATAGCGCACGAGGCCGACGTCGCGTGGGGCGGAGCGTCGTCGATCGCGTCGGCGATCGAGGTGCTCAGGAAGAGAGGTGCGCGGGCGGGCCGGGTCGCCTTCATCGGCCCTTTTTCCTATGCGCAGCATGCCGCGCTAGCCAGTGCGTTCGGTCCGCCAGCCGATCTCAACCAAGTCTATACTCGGACCCGCCAAGTCAAATCGGACGAGGAGCTCGACTGGCTGCGGATCGGGGCTTATTTCGCCGATCTCGGCATGGCGGCGTTGCGCGACAACCTGCGGCCGGGGATCAGCGAGCAGGAACTCGGCGCTTTGATCGAGCAGGCCTACGTGCCGCTAGGCGGGGGGCACTACATCCACTTCGTTGGAACCACATCGATGCACGATCCCGCGGTTCCGGTGCCGCGCCAGTTTCCCTCGCGGCGTTGTATAGCTGTTGGAGACGTCGTCTGCGCGGAGATCAGCGCCTCGTTCTGGGACTACCCCGGACAAGTCCTGAGAAGCTTCACGGTGGGCGAACCGCCGAACCAGCTTTATCGAGACCTCTACGCCGCCGCCGAGGCCGCATTTGACGCCATTGCGCACGTCCTTCGGGCCGGTGCAACACCGCTACAGGTCATCGAAGCATCCGGCGTGATCGAGCAGGCGGGGTTTACGATTATCGACGATCTGTTGCACGGATTCGGCGGCGGGTATCTTCCGCCGATCCTGGGAACGAAGAGCCGGCCGGCCGGCCCGATTCCACCGGAGCCATTTAGCCGGGGGCAAACTGTCGTCGTCCAGCCCAATGTCGTCACCCACAACCGCAAGGCCGGCGTGCAGGTGGGAGAACTGCTGGTGATAACCGACACCGGCGTCGAAACGCTGCATCAATATCCGCTAGGCTTCGACACGGTAAGCATCGCGGGCTGACCGGATTGCACGCGCGAGCCCTCCTGACCGAACGCTGATCAGCCCGGCTTGCCTGCGATGGTGATCCGGAGGGTGCCTAAGCCTTCTATGACGCCCTCCAGATGATCACCCGGAACCAGCGGGCCGACGCCGGCGGGCGTGCCGGTGAAGATCAAGTCGCCGGCCTGCAATTCGTAGTGGTGGGACAGATTGGCAATGATCTCGGGCACGCTCCATATGAGCTGCGATAGATCACCCCGTTGCCGTTCGATCCCGTTCACCGCCAAGGTTATGGCACCCTTGTGGAAATGGCCCACCCGCGACACCGGGTGTATCGGTCCGCACGGCGCGGACTGATCGAAGGACTTTCCGATTTCCCATGGCAGAGACCGCTCGCGCGCCTCACGTTGCCGGTCTCGCCGCGTCATGTCGAGACCCACCGCATAGCCGAAGATTAATTCGGCCGCCGAGTCGACCGCGACCGTTCGCCCGCCACGTCCGATTGCAACGACCAGTTCGATCTCATGCTGGAAGTCAGCGGTGAGCATGGGGTAGGAGATCAAGCCGCCATCCGGCACGATGGCATCGGACGGCTTCTGGAAGAAGAACGGCGGGTCCCGTTCGTCCGCTTCCTTCATTTCGCGTATGTGTTCGATATAGTTCCTGCCGACGCAATAGATACGCCGGACCGGGAACATCCGGTCCGATCCGATGATCGCAAGAGCGTGAACCTCATGATCGAAGAGGAACCCGTGTTCCGAACCACTGTTCATTCGTGCCCCTCTGTTCGAGCGTGCCACAACACACGTAATCATGATGAATACAGAGTAGCGTGGTCAAGCGCAAAATGTATACAGTTGATGATGGCGCCCTGAGCGGCAGGCATGCTAAAATATGAGATTATGCGACCAGCACGGACGGCGGCGTCGGATGCGGTTAGATGAGGTTCGCAGGTCTGCAAAACGAAAGTCGTCGTCGGCCGCCACCGAACGGCACGGTCTGACGCGCTCGGCTTGGCTCATCGAACATCTGCGTCAGGCGCTTCTGGACGGCCAATACCCGCTCGGAAGCCGCCTCAACGAAGTCCATCTCAGCCGGCAGCTGAAGGTTTCGCGGACGCCGATTCGCGCCGCGCTGCATATGCTCGCCGGCGAAGGCCTGCTGCGCTACCGGGCCAACAAAGGTTTCGTGGTTCGCGAATTTCCGCTGTCGGAGATTGTGGACGCCTACGAGGTCCGCGCGCTGGCCGAGGGGCTAGCGGCGCGGCTGGCAGCCGAGCGTGGCTTCAACGACGAGGCGCGACGCCTGATCGAGCAGACCCTGGAGAACGGAGACGCGGTCCTGTCGCGGCGGTCGCCTCCCGCAACTCAGCGGGCTGCCTACGCCCGGCTCAACGAGGCATTTCATTCGACCATCTACGACGCGGCGCGCTCCACACTGCTCAGTGACGTGATCCGCCTCTGCCAGCGCATGCCACAGGCGGCAGCCCACAACGTGGTGGCATTCGATGTCGCGGATGTGCGGAAGCGGCATCGCGCGCATCACGAGATTTACGAGGCGATCCTCGGTCGGGAACCGCGGCAAGCGGAAGAGCTGATGCGTCAGCACGTCCTGTCCGTCAAGGTGTCCATGGTGCGCAGTATGGCGCGCCGGCCAAACCCTGGCGGCGATTCCGGCTGAGCGTTCGCAAATGCGTCAGGTTGTTTCAAAGACAATCGCCCAATTGCGTCGAGCGACGGACACGATCTTTCTTCCACTGCCGCGCCAGCGGCCCGAATGCCGGCGGCGGAATGCGCCTCGCAGCTATCGAGGCCGATGTTCTCGGATGGTGCGCTTGGCTTTAGCCCCATAGCCAACGATCTTAGCGAATGCAAAATCTAACTCCCATGACACTCGGTGAAATGCGCGCGAACGGTGTGCATATGCTCGACGTCTGACTGCTACCGCCAGTCTGCAATCGCCTCCTTACTCTTGAATCGACGGCGCATGGCACCGGAGCGCGAGCGCGTTTCAGCGCGTCACCGTCCTTTCGGCGGGTGAAGTCGCGCCAAGCAAGCGTCCCCTTAGAATGCCCCTGTTCTGCCGACGCGCGCGGTGTTGATCAAATCCGTTTGCTTCCGCGCTCGTGGCTTGTGCAGCTCCACGCCCTTTCGTGTGGCCTGACGCCCAGCTTGTGACAGCCCCGCTTGATCGCCTCGGCCTGTGAACGGGCATCGAGGCCGCCATGGCGGCGGTCTCAAGTACCGAAAGGACAGAATATGACCACTGAAACCACCACTAATCGCCGGACGACGCATTTACGCGGTCATCATCAAGAAGGAAGGTCGAGCGAAGGGCGCCTGGCTCGAAATCGGCGCCGCCTGGTCCCACCGCGACGGTAAGGGGTTCAATCTGAAACTCGACAGCATCCCGCGCTCGCCCGATGCCAACCTGGTCATCCGCG
>DASVHW010000230.1 GCA_036382395.1 Candidatus Binatia bacterium
GCGTTCATCCCCATCGGCTTCTCGAGCAACACCGGCTTGCCGGCCTTCAGGCAAGCCAGCGTGTCCGGCAGGTGCAACGAGTTGGGCGAGGCGACAAACACGGCATCCACGTCGGGACAGCGCGCCAACTCGTCGACCGAAGTGAACGCATGGGGGATGCCGTACTGGGCGGCCGAAGCCTTGGCCTTGGCGGCGTCGCGGCGCGAGATCGCGGTGACACGGCAGCGGCTGGCTTTGGCAAAGCCTGGCATCAGCTGCTTCACGCCATGCAAACCAAACCCGGCAATTCCGAAACGAATCATGGCTGCGGAGGCGGCGCCTGCGAGGGCGGAGGCGTGTTCTTCGGTGGCGGCATGGTAGTGGTCGGAGGCTGCACCGGTGGAAGCGGTTGCTGCGGAGCGGCGCCGGGTGCGGGCGCTTGCGTTCCGGGTGCTCCGGCGGGCGGACGCGGAGGAGGCGGTGTCACGACAAAGCCCATCCGCTCGGCGGTAGGCGGCGGTGCGTTCGGGCTTCCGCGGCGGGCGCTGCGTACCTCGCTGATCTTCGTTTGCACGATTTGCGTCAAATTGTCGTAGCGCGACAGGACGTTTTCGAGCCAGTAAGGATGATTCTCTTTGAGGTAATAGTCCGAGTACATTTTGCGGTTGCGGACCAGCGCGTCGCGCAGATCTTCGAGGCGGCCGTTGGTACCGGTGATTTCGTTGATCGAACCCAAGTTGTAGCGGCCCTGCGCGCTCGGCGTTTGCGTGCCGCTCCAGGCCTTGGCGATCTCGTCCTGGTATTGCACCTTCATGCCGAGGAAGTCGAGGCGGTAGCCGGCGAGGATCATCGGCTCGATCGTATCGGAATGGATCGCAGCCTTATCGCGGTTGTTGATCAGCGCTTCCAGACCTTTCTCCGCCGAGAGCCGCAGGTCGCGCGCGATGGGCAGCATGCGTCCGGCAAACTGCGCACCCGCCGGTGAAAATGGATCAACCCACAAATACGAATTGGACGACTCGCCCAGTCCGGCGCTCTTGAACAGCGTGTTGGCTTTGTTCAAGTCGAGGATGGCGTCGTGAAACGTGGAGCCGGTGTTGCGGTAGAAGGCCCAGTCGTAGGCCTGCTGGAACTGCTGGATGTTGCACTCCCCCTGCTGCCAGGAGCAGGCGCCGCCCAGGACAAATTGCGGCCACGTCAGTCCGATGAACGACTCGCCATCGTCGTTCCAATTCGTGTTCAACATGCCGAGCGCGTTGTACTTTTGCCCGTCGCGCACGAAGACGCTGATGTTTGGATAGGCGTTGTCGAGGTTGGGGAAGATCACGTTCCAGTTATTCGCCCCGGGCGCGACGAACAGGTCCAGACCCGCGTCCTTGTAGGGTTTGAGCATGTTGTCGAAGTTCGGGCGCGCGCTGTAGGACCAGGCAACCGCGATCACGTCCTTGGGCAGGATGTTGAGCAGTTGCGGGTATTTCATGGCGATGTCGCCCCAGAACATGATGCGCTTGTGGTGCGGCTTGAGGATGTCGGTGATGCGCGCGAGGAAGTCGAGATAGACCTTGCCGATGCCGACTTCATCCGCCCTGGGCTTGGTCTGGCCGCGGCCGAGCTCGAAGGTCTCGTCGGCGCCGATGTGCAGGAACGGGCCGGGGTATACCTCGGCGAGCTCGTCGAACATCTTCTGGATCAGCGCGTACGAACCTTCCTGTCCCGGGGCGAGCACGTGCCCGTGCGGGGTTTCCGCGAGGTCCGTGTAAAGCTCGTACTTCAAAATGTTGTGCAGGTGTCCAAACGCCTCCTGCTCGGGCACCACGGTGACGTAATACTGCGCTGCGTACTTGACCAACTCGCGCGCTTCGCCGGGCGTGACTGCGGCTTCCTGCGGCGCGATCAGCGGCTGCCTCTTGTAGGCGAACACCGCCTCCATGTAGGGCGAGAACATGTTGATCTTGTACTCGCTGAGAGTGCGGATCTGCTGCTTGAGAAATTCGAGCTTGGGGATGGGACCGCGGCTGAGGTCGTCGTGCACGCCGCGCCAGCGCATCGAGGGCCAGTCGCGAATGGAAACTTCGGGCACGATCAGCTTTTTGCCGTCGGGCTGCATGAGCTGGCGGAGCGTCTGCACGCCGTAGAAGAGTCCGGCATCGCTGGCGCCGGCGACCACGATGCGCCCACCCTTTACCTCGATGGTGTAGCCCTCGTCCTTGAAGAGTGGATCGTCGCCGGATTTTGGCTCAAGACGTCTGAGTTGAATCGTACCCGGAGCGGCGGCGCCAATCGTGGGCTTGCGTCCGCTAGTGCGCTCGATTTCTTCCGCCAGCATTTCGGCGGCGATGCGGTCCGCCTTGGCGTGCTTGGCGGTCAGCGCAATTCGAGTGGCGGAGGTGACCGTGACCTTGCCCGGTCCCAGTTCGACCTGCTTGGGATACGGAATGAGCTTGAGCTGCTGGGCATGGACGGCGGCGGAGCAGAGAAGGGCGGCGAGAATAAGAACGCGTTTGTGTTTCATAAGAAATTGCCAGCCTATGCGCCCGCCAACGCCGGCGTCAAGGAAGCGCCGAGCCTCACGCGAGTGAGTGACGCGCATCACGGACTGACGTGAAGTTCGGGGACAGACTGTCGGCAGAGGTGGATTATGCCGATCCTCATCATGGCGCTGCTCGCGCTCGCTGTGTTCCTGGTCATGGGGCTGATGTTGTTTTACGCCGCCTACGCGGAAGCGCACACCCCGCACCCGAACCAGGAGCCTGCCTCCAAGACCTCCGCCCGCTGACGCGGCGCTTACCCTGCTTGATCGCATGACCGGCGCGATTCTCGCCAAACCCGGCTGATCCTGTCGCACAGTGTGCTGCACCTCACAAGGGATTGTGACCGGCGTCACGGCCCGGGTGTCCATGCCTTGGCTACTGTAAAGACAAGGAGCACCACCCGGTCGTGCGATCAGGCGGCGCCCACAAAAACCCAGACACGAGGAAGAAAATGGCCTACGTAATCACGGATACCTGTATTAAAGATTCGCTCTGCGTGGACGCCTGCCCCACCGACTGCATTCATCCGAAACAGGACGAGCCGGCTTTCGAGACATCGACGCAAATGTACGTCAACGCCGAGGAGTGCATCGACTGCGGCGCCTGCGTCCCGGCTTGCACCAGCAATTCGATCTTCCCGCTCGACGAAGTGCCGGACGAGAAGAAAGTTTTCATCGAGAAGAACGCCGCTTTCTACGCGAACGCCTGAGCTCCCCCCGCACTAATAAGGAAGCCGCTCGACGAGAGCGGCTTCTTCTATTTAGGCCGGGTATATCGGTAAGTAAGTGGTACAACGCATCGGGATACCGAAGTACCGAAATACCCGACTCACGCCACCGGCACGCTGGCCTTCTTGCGGAATACCTCGCCCATGCGCTTGATTTCGGCGCCGACGCCGCGCAGCTTTTCCTCGATTCGCTCGTAACCGCGGTCGATGTGGTACACGCGGTCAATGATGGTTTCACCGTCGGCGACCAGCGCAGCCAATACCAGCGATGCGGACGCGCGCAGGTCGCTGGCGAGCACGGCGGCGGCGCTGAGCGGGGTCTTCCCGCGGACGATGGCGCGCCGCCCCTCGATCTTGATGTTGGCGCCCATGCGCACCAGTTCCTGCGCGTGCATGAATCGGTTTTCGAAGATGTTTTCTACGATGACCGAGGTGCCCTCGGCCTGCGTCATCAGCGTCATGTACTGCGCCTGCATGTCGGTGGCGAAGCCGGGATATTCCTCGGTATTCATGTCCGCCGGTTGGAACGGGCCCTCGCCCGTCACGCGCACTGAATCCCCGTTGATGCGGATCTTGACGCCGACCTCTTCCAGCTTCTGCAGCAGCGCCGACTGGTGCTCGACCACCAGGCTGCTGACGTTGAGGTCGCCGCCGGTCATCGCGCCCGCGAGGATAAAGGTACCGGCCTCGATGCGGTCGGGAATGATGCGGTGGCGAGCGCCGTGCAGCTTCTCGACGCCCTGCACGCGGATGGTGGAAGTGCCCGCGCCTTCGATTTTCGCGCCCATCTTGTTGAGCAGCGCCGCCAGGTCGGCGACCTCCGGCTCGCGCGCGCAGTTCTCCATCACGGTCTCGCCCTCCGCGAGGGTGGCGGCCATGAGCAGGTCTTCGGTGCCGGTGACGGTGATCTTGTCGAAGCTGATTCGCGCTCCCGTGAGCCGCTTGGCGCGGGCGACGATGTAGCCGTGCTCGGTGGTGATCTCCGCGCCCAGGCGTTCCAGCCCCTTGATGTGCAGGTCGATCGGACGCGCGCCGATGGCGCATCCGCCGGGCATGGAAACGCGCGCTTCGCCGCATCGCGCGATGAGCGGGCCGAGCACGAGCGTGGAGGCGCGCATGGTTTTCACCAGTTCGTACGCCGCTTCCGGTTTCGGAGTGCGCCCGACGCAAATCGTCGTTCGGTGCTGGGCTCGTCCGTAGCCAAGCTCGACTTCGGCGCCCATGCTGGCCAGCAGGCGCCGCGTGGTTTCGATGTCGCGCACTTGGGGAATGTTTTCGAGGATGATGGGCTCTTCGGTGAGCAGCGCCGCCGCCATGGCGGGAAGGGCCGCGTTCTTGGCGCCGCTGACCCGAATTGTGCCGAGCAGCGGGTTGCCCCCGCGAATTACGAACTTATCCATAAAGGCTTCAGGCTCCGGGCTTCAGGCGTCAGGACGCCCGAGCCGTATGCGTCGTGTCGTTAGTGTGCCACGACGATAGTGCCGCGGGTATGAATGTAGAACCTTAGTAATCAATTCCAGTTTTCGCCTGTCGGCTCCCGGCACCTGAAACCTGACTCCTGACACCTGGAGTTTACGATCTGCTGGCGCGGCGCTCGCTCAAGGGCAGTGCGCCTTCGATCGCGTGGCGGACGTTGCCATTGGCCAGCCGGAGCCGCTTCTCCGCGTTGTCCTTGGTGATGCCAGTCCGGAGCATGATCAGTGCCAGTGGGACGCTGTTTCCGGCCTGCTTCAATGCTTCCGCAGCGTCGGCCCGTGCTGCACCGGTAGCTTTCTCCAGGATCCCAACCGCCCGCTCCACCAGCTTCTGGTTCTTGGGATGCACGTTGACCATCAGGTTTCCGTACACGTATCCCAAGCGCGCCATGGCGCCGGTGGTGATCATGTTGCAGATCAACTTCTGCGCCGTACCGGCCTTCATGCGGGTGGAGCCGGAGAGCACTTCCGGTCCGACTTCGGCGACAATCTCGATCTCCGCCGCTTTGCCCAGGGGCGAACCGGGATTGCAGGTGATGGCGACCGTCTTCGCTCCCTTGCTGCGCGCGTACTCAATTGCCGCGATGGTGTATGGGGTGCGGCCGCTCGCCGCGAGACCGGCAACGACGTCGAGCTTGCCGGGCTTCTTGTCGGCGATGTCGTCACGGCCGGTTTCGGCGGCGTCCTCGCTGGCTTCGGAGGCACTCCACAGGGCCTTGGTGCCGCCGGCCATTACGAACTGCACCGTGTCGTATCCAACGTCGAACGTCGGCGGACACTCCGAGGCATCCAGCGCCGCGACCCGCCCGCTGGTTCCCGCACCGACATAGATGAGGCGTCCGCCAGAGCCGATGGCTTGCGCGACCGCATCGATGGCCTCGGCAATTTGCGGCAACGCACGTTCGACCGACGTCCCGACCTTCTTGTCTTCCTCATTGATGAGGCGCGCGATCTCCAGCGCACTCATGGTGTCCAGTTGCGCG
>DASVHW010000231.1 GCA_036382395.1 Candidatus Binatia bacterium
CTATGATGCCTGGGCATGGTTGTTGTCTCTCCGGTGAGTGAGGGGAAATGAGGTCGAAGCACAAGCCAGCGAACGCTTACTGACTATGGGAGTTTTAGTCGGGAGAGTTGCCTGCGGGCAAGCACGTCAAGAGCGCGGCGGCTCGATCACCACGCTGCCTGCAGCTCGACGTACACCCCCGGCTTCCCCGTGGCCTCGGCCCTCACCAAAGGGCGCCAGGGGGCCATCATGAGCCGTGCTGCTGCCAAGCCGGTGCCGACCAACGCCTCGCGCACGGCGGCGGTGCGTTGGTTCGCCAGCGTATCGCCGCCGTCGGCGCCGACCGCCCGAATGTCCTCCTCCGTGATTTGCGGCAGGAGGACGAGGGCGAGGTCTTGGTGCGCTTGCACGATGCGGGCGATCTGCGCGACTCGGTCGCTACCGGCCTGCTCCAGGGAGGCGCTTCCAACGGGAAACGGGATCGGGGTGATGGCGAAGGCGTGCGGCGCCCCGCGAGTGCCGAAGAGGCTTCCCAGGATGCGCAGCGGGCTGGTGAGCGCGCCGACGATGGCACTCCTCACCGCCTGGCCGAAGATCGATCCGAGTGCGACGCTGCGCGCCCTCGTATCGACCGCCACGGGTAGCGTCAGCTCGATCTCCCCGGAGACGTTCTTGATCAGGCCGAGCGCGATCGGGAGCGGCACGCCGCTTTGGTCCTGGATGACGTCCAGACCGGTCTGCAGGACGTCGACCCCGCTGAGAACTATCTCGGCCGTCGCGCCGAGCAGGGGCGGCGCGGGCTCCACCTCGGCGCTCAGCGACAGCCGACCCGACGTAACCTTGTAGCCCAAAAGGGGAGACACGTAGGGGTTCAACGACTCGAGGAGCACGTCCTTCAGGTCGGCTCGGGCCTGCAACCCACGCGTGGTGAACGACCCCGAAGCCTCGACGGGGCTGAGTTCGTCTTGTTTGCCCGCGACCGTGAATCTGCCGAACGTCGCTTCCGGCAACAGGATCTCGCCGGCCTGCGCCGTCACGTCGGTGAGGATGGTCCAGTAGGCCGACTCCAAGGTGGTGTCCATGTACTCCACTTTTCCGCCGTCGACCTCGACCCGCCCGAAGCGCACCCGATGGCCCGCCTCCCTCGGCGCCGCCTTGGCGGAGGCAGTGGACCGTTCCTGGCCGCTGCCGCTGAAGACGGCATACGGGAAAGTGCCGCTGGGACGCCGCAGCACCATGACGTACGGGTAGCTCAGCTTCAGCGACGACACGTCGACCTCGCGGGAGGCGGAGACATCGATCGCGAACTCAACCTCGGCGGCGTGGACCGCGAGGACCTCGGCGGACCGGTCCGGGTCCGGCGGGGCGGTGTGAACATCGCGCAAGAGCAGCTTTCCGTCCAGGCGTGGCGCACCGTCCCGATACCGGATGCGGAGAGTGCCGTCGCCCGTGCCCTTGGCCAAACGCAGGGGAAGCACCGCGGCAAGCTCCGTCCACGGAGGGAGTGCAAGGCCCTCGAACTTGACAACGCATTCGGCATCGAGTGGATCGGCGCCCAGTGCGCCGTCGATGGTGAGCGCGCCGCCCCCGCCGACGTTCGCCCGCACGGCCACCGGGGTGGCATGGCCGCGGTCGATCCCATCCCAGCGAGCGGACTCCAGGGCTAGCGTCAGCGCCGTTTCCCCGCGGCGCACACTAACGTTACCGCCCCGCAGCTCGATCGCACCGGACCGGACCGTCCAGGAGGACGCCGCCGTGCCGCCACCAATGCGCAGCGGCAAGACCACGCCCTCCTCGACCAGCGCCACGATCAGCACGGGGGCGTCCAGCGTGACGGCGCCGAGATCGACGCGCCTGCGGGCGAGGTCTACCCGGATCCCAGGTATCGAGATCCGCTTGGCGGAAAACTCCGTCCCGGCGTCGCCGACGATACGTGCGTTGCCGACACTCACATCAAGCCGCAGCGTCTGTCCAGGAGGGGCGTTCCTCGCTGCGTAGGTCGCATGGACGTCGAGCGTGCCGCTGAACCTCTCCAATCCCTGCGGCAGGGGGATGACGTCGGGGTTCACAGCCAAACCGGGAACGGCGATCTGGGCGTCGATCTGTGTAGCGTCACCCGCGACGTGAAGGCGCGCATTGGCTCGTACGGGCGTACCGTCGAGAGCCCCTTCAGCGTGGACGGACAGACCCAGCTCGGACCCGCCCGTCGCTTCCTGGAGGTCTGTGGCGACGAGTCGAGTGATCGCGAGCTTCGCATCGCGCGTCTGGCCGCGCACGGGGTACCTCACGGTCAGCTCGCCCTTGCTCACAACGAGTTCGCGCACGGCGACGGCGGGCGGCGTCCACCGAGCGGCCCCCTCGCCGCCGAGACCTCCGAGCCGGGGCTGATAGTCCGCGTCCAAGCGCACCGTGCCGACCGGCGCATCGACGTCGACCCGATCAAGAACGACGTCCCCTCTCAAGAGGCGGTACAACCCGACGTCGACGGACAGCCGCGCCGCCGAGAACCGGTCGCTTTCTCTGCCGATGGAAATGCGCCTGGCGGTGACCACGCCGATGAAGGGATTCCACGAAAGCTGCCCGATCGTGACCGGCATGTGCAGCCTCGCGCTCAACGCGCGCTCGAGAGCGGGTCGGGCCAACCAGGGCAGCGACACGCACGACGCGACGGCGATGACCAGCGCGCCGAGGGCGAAGCGGTACCGGCGCAAGAAGATCATTCGGATAACCGAGGGACCGGCATTTCGACGCCACTTGCAGCGGATTCTGCCCAGGTGGACGCGCCGCGCGCTGCGTCAGCGATCTTCACGGGTGAGATCGCTGATGTCCTCGGGTAGCGACGCGCCGAAGTCATCAGGGACGACGAATTCGCCGGCACACAGTCCAATTGGGCGAAGTTGCTGCACCGCGCGATATACCGCCGGATTTCCTCAATCGGCTCCCGGTCTTGTACAATGGTGAAGGCCTCCCGGGCTTGAACGTGCCGGAGGTAGCCCGGCACGTCCTTCTGGATCTCCTTGATGGTCACCGTTGTCATACAGCGATTCTAATAGGGTGGCGGAAGCCCTGCAAACAATCGTCGAGAGGCGGGGAAAAGGGACCAGCTGGTGGGAATGGGATCAAGCCCAGAGTACGCCAGGCGAACTTCCCCGTACCGGGTGCAGTCGCCAGCGCTGCGTAGCACGCGCGTTTATCTCTGCCACTTGTCGGCCCACGTCGACCTTGAAGATCTCAGGCTTGGCGTCAGCGCGCGCGTATTCCTCGGTTCCTGATTGGCGCTTCCCCCGGAGCTCAACGTCGGTTCAGGCTGTCTCGCCGACCGACCAGTCTCTTGCTGTCCCCATCCGCGGGCCTGGTACGCGGCGAGTTTTTCCTGGATGTTTCGCGGACTCCCAATAACAGCTGCGCTATTGTCCGACCATCTGACGCGCGGCTGCTGATTCATCCCGCTTGGACCGTGCCCGTATAGTCGGCCTGGGGCTGTGTCCCCGCTCTGACGGTCGAGCAACCGAGCAATGAGCTCACCGATCCGGTTCCACCACTTCATGCTTGTTGCCATTGTTATTTCCTTGTGATTCCAAGGTTCGCGTGGGCGATGTCGCATCCCTGGTTGCCGCTGCGGCTTGCGGTCGCTTCCCTCAGTGTTGCTGACCTGCGAAGGATCCTTCTGGGTGCGCTGATCGCTCCCAGGTTGCTGAACGTACTCGCACGGGTTCACTGCCGGGGCGCGAGGAAGGTATCGACACAGGTTGTCGTCTCGCTCGGAGGTCGAATCATCCCAAGGAACGTGCCCGAATACGAGGCGAAAGCGCAGCTCCCAGGGCGGAAACGTCGCGGTTCGCGCAAGTCCATGCTGAGCACATCCGCCGACCCCAGGCGCACCGCTCGCAGTGTCATCTGTCCCGCCAGTGGCTGCGGAGCCTCCTCACTTCCCACCGTATACCCGACCATTTCGGCACGGTCGCCCTGTCGGGAGTCCACGATCGCCCGCAGCACCAGTTCCTGGTCGGCGACGAATGCCAGATAGACGTCTCTGTTCGAAGCTGATGCCTTCTCCGCGGGCCCACCACGCACCGGCGCTTGCGAGGCGGGACTGCTCCAGATAACCACTACGTCGGTCGCGCACACCTCGCCGCCGCCACCGAACGCTACGCCCCGGTAGACGCAGAATGTGGCTGCCGGCATGTCGCTCCCGAAGTGGTACGGACAGCGTTCCGGAACTGCGTGCGCCCGGGCAGTCTGCGGCGCCGGCTCTGCGAACGCGGCGGCCGCGACTCCGTCCAGTTCCGGCAGCCTTGCTGGCGGCTGTTGCTCGGCGAGAACCGCTGCCTGAGCGCAGCCCACGGTGATCGCCAACATCGCAAGTGCCCGGAGTGCGTTCATTGTGACGTCAACTGTTTTGCTCGTATGACCACATTGCTCCGGCCCGCGACAGTCGTGGGAAAATCCTGCTCATACAAAACCACGGTGCCTGCGACACACTCTACTCACAGGGGGTGCCGAGGTTGCGCCACTCGCCGTCGTCGCAGCGGAAGGTGATGCCCGCCTTGCAGATGCTGGATTGCGTCGCCACTGCAACTCTGCGTGCCGCCGGAGGCGTAATCAGAAACATGATCTCCTCCCTCTGTCTGGCTGCGATCACGGAAACCGAAGCCGTTTCAACTCGATATGTCCGTTCGGGAATCTCGGCATTTTTGTCTGCTAGACGGTCACCTAGCCCGGACGCGACCCACAGTCGCTCTGATGTCGGTCCACTCGTCACAAGTAGAACAGAAACAACCGTTGGAATCCCTCGCGCTGAAACACCAGCGGGGCTTCCTTCCAGAAGTGCTGCTCTCGGTAGGCCGGGTGATCGCATAAGCAGCGCTGGCACTGGGGACAGACCTTCGAGCGCTCCTCGGCATGCGTGCACCAGGCGGCGGCAAAGATATCGAACTGCTGCGTGCAGTAGGGACATACAACCGAGTGGCTGGGGTGCTGCAATCTTGAAGCGCGACGGATCATCACGCCGGGAACCCTGATGCAAGCACCGCGCCAGCAAAGTTGATGGTCAGACGGGGGTCCTCGTCGGCTACGTCTTCCTACTGTTGCCGTGAGAATCGGCCAGAATTCCCGCGCTCGTGAAAGCGAGAGTGCCTCAGTGCAAGAAGGAAACCTTGGAGCGAGTCGCGAAGAAGCTGGGCGTGGTGTTGAAGGTAGACATTGTAAAGCCGTAACTGTCCCTCCGTCAGATCTTCCGCAGTGTCACCGCCGTCCCGTACGCCGCCACCTCGCTCATGATGCTGGCGATCTCGTTGACCGGGAACGTCGCCGAAGTGCGATGGAATTGATGAGACTAATGAACCTTCAGCGGAGCGCGCGGATCAGGTCCGCCACTAGCTCGGGGGTGCCGTCGCTGCCGTCGTCCGGTATCGACAGGCCGAGGCGCACCACCACGAGCTTCGCCGACGGCACGACAACGACGTACTGTCCGCTGTGCCCGCGCGCAGCGTAAGCGTCGGTCGGCAGCCCCGGCCACATGCGCTGGGCGCGATCGTTCGGCGCGCCGGCGTTCAACCACCACAGCGCACCGTAGCGGCCCTCGGGCGCCGCTGGCGTTGGGGTGGTCACGTAGCGCACCCAGCCATCGGGGAGGATGCGCTGGCCGTTCCACATGCCGTCGCCCCGATGCAGCTCGCCGAAGCGTGCCCAGTCGCGCGCGGTCATGAAAACGAATGACGACCCGATAGGCGTACCTGAGGCGTCGGGTTCGAAAAACGCGCTCGTCATCCCGACCGGGTCGAACAGGCGCTCGTTCGCGTAGCGCACGAAGGCGGTGAGATCGCCGCCGAAGCTGTCACGCAACAGGCGCGCGATCACATTCGCGGTGCCGCTCGAATATGACCATTTGGTATCGGGCGGCGCTTCCAACGGCGTCGACGCGGCAAACGCGCCCATGTCGTTCTTGGTGAACAGCATGCGCGAAACGTCGTTGATCGCGCCCTGATGCTCGTCGAAGGCCAGCCCGCTCGACATGCGCAGGAGCTGGTCGAGCGTGATGGCATGGCGCGGATCACTCGGCGCCGACCACTCCGGCACCGGTACCGATTCGCGCAGCGCCAGCCGGCCATCGGCCACCGCAATACCGACCATCGCTGCGGTCACGCTCTTTGCCATGGACCACGACAGCATCGGCTTGTCAGGTCCGTATCCCGGCGCATAGCGCTCCGCGATCAGCCGGCCGTCCTGGACCACGACGACGGCTTTCGTTTGGCGCAGACGCTGCGGGTCCGGCGGTTCTGGCTCGCGGAAGGCGCGCTCGATCGCGGCCGCCACTTCGGGAGGCGCCGTCGCGGCCGGGCCGGCGCCGCCGTCGGGCCACGGCACAGTCGCATCCAGCGCGCGCCGGGGCAGATCGACTCCGTGCGGCAGTCGCATGCCATCCTCGCTGCCGTCGGGCAAGAGCGTGCAGCCGAGGCCGCGCCGGTACACGGCGCGCACGCGGAGCAAGCCGAGCGCGCTCGCTTCCGTATCCTGGTCGGAGACCGCGACGTGCAATACCGGCCCGAGCGGTGCGATCTCGCGGGAGACGTAGTCGCGATAGACCTGCGCCGCGTCCTGGCCCGAGTTGAGCGCCAGCGAGCAGGTCACTTTGGCGGCGTACCCGGCAGCAACGTGCGTCGCGATCCACAACCAACGTGCGCCCACGATGATGGCCGCCAACAGCCCGAGCGTAACTGCCAGAGTGATGAGTCTCCGCATGCGTGTCTCTCCTCCCCGGGGTGCCACTCCACTTTCGCCACTACCCGCCGCGGTCGGCTCCAGCTCTGCGCCTGATAGCGGAAGCTCGCGTAGCTGCGTCGCACGTCCTTCGGTGGCCGACCCACGGGACGCTTGAGGAGGTGACCGATCCGTGCCTGGAGCACCTGATTGGCGGGCAGGCGAATGGCGTAGTGGAACCCCTCCGCTTCCAGGAACTCGTACAGCTCCGGCACAGCGAAGGCGGCATCGGCCCGTAGGTGCGGGTGTCGGTCAGGATTTCTCCGGCCATCTCTGTCAAGCCGAGCGCGTCGTCGAGTTCCTGGAAGACAAGCAGCCCGGCGTGCAGCTGGCCTCGGTGCCAGTGCCGCCCACGCCAGCGGCCAGCGCCGCAGGTGGCTTGGCGATGACGACCAAGGCCGATATGCAGAATCCCACCATGAGTCGTGCACGTACGCTGTCGTTGTCATAGCACCTTCTCTGCTCGTGCTGTCTCGGGGCCGGATGGCCACAACTCATTCACACGGACTCACTGAGTAATCAAGTTGAGAAGCCAGTCGTGATGCCAACTCCGCGTGAGCCATGGTCGTGAGGAGCAATGCCACACCGGCCACGAACCACATCGATCGCGACATCGAACCCCTCCTCACGCTACACAACTTGCTCCACACCACTCCTGGATGCATAAGTGGTCGCAGCGTTAGGTAGTACACCATCGAGGAGAGCGTCAAGCCAAACAGGGAGGAGGCGGAGATGGACCGAGCACAGTTACGAATCGCTGATTTGAAACAACGCCAGCCTCGCAACACGCGGTTGATGAACGTGAAAATACCGGCGCATGTGCACGATGCGATCACCGCGTTGGCGCGGCAGCTCGGCACCTCGAAGACTGAGATCATCAGCGCCCTGCTGAATGCGGGGTTGGAAACGGCAGCGAAGTTGCGCAGCGGGACTGGGCACAGAGGGGAGTGAACGTGCACAGCCGCATCAATCGCATTCTGGTTCCCGTCGATTTCTCCCCCGATTCTCAGAATGCCCTACGGTACGCTGCTGACCTCGCCGCCGCGTGTGGTGCAGAGATCATGATGTTGCATGTGGTT
>DASVHW010000232.1 GCA_036382395.1 Candidatus Binatia bacterium
GCGCCGATATCGACGTGCGCTCCGGATAGACGCGGCAGGCCGCGCTGATCGGTGGTGAGGTTCAGCGGTGGGCCGGTGACGCCATCGTCGCCGGCATCGATGGCCGGGCTGGCGCCCTTGCACGAGCGACTCGGAAGATGCGCCCCGGCGCACAGCGCCATGGTTTTGGTCGGGCCGCCGTACTTGGCCAGCGGGGCCAGCACGGGATCGGTATTCACCAGGTCCGTCCCTCCGCTCGTAAAGCAGCCGGCATCGCTGAGGTTGTGGCCGTTGGAGGTGGGGGGGGCACCCCCGCAATTCCCAGCCTTGCCGTTGCCGGCAATGATCGTGTTGGTCACGACGATCGTGGCCGGGCTCAACTCGCTGTTCTGCCAGATCCCGCCCCCACCCAAGCTGCCCGGTCCGGCGTAGGCCTTGTTGCGGCTGATGGTGCAGTTGGTCAGGGCGAGCGCGCTGAGATTCATGATCCCCCCGCCGGCACCCCACCGGGCATAGTTGCCCGTGAGCGTGGAGTTGGTGAGGCTCATCGTACCAGTCTCATTGTAAATGCCCCCGCCATGGTCGCCGCTATTGCCGTTGAGCGTGCAATTCCTCAGGGTCATCGTGCCGTCGTTACTGATGCCACCGCCGAGGTGGCCCCCGAAGGGACCGGAAATTGCTACGTTTCCCGTGAGCGTGCAGTTGAGGAGGGTCATCGTGCCAGCGTTAGCGTTGCTGATGCCCGCGCCGCTCACTATAGCCCTGTTATTCTTCAGTGTGCAGTTGGTGAGGCTCATCGTACCGTCGTTCTCGATCGCCCCGCCATCATATTGGGCCTTGTTACCTGTGAATGTGCAGTTGGTCAGGGCTACCGTGCCGCCAGGGCCGATGCTGCTGCCATTATAGATTCCGCCCCCACCATATTGGGCCTTGTTACCTGTGAATGTGCAGTCGGTCAGGGCTACCGTGCCGCCAGGGCCGATGCTGCTGCCATTCCAGATTCCGCCCCCGTAGGGAGCATTGCCGTTTTCGATGGTCAGGTTAGACACGCTGACCGTGGTGATCGTGGTGATATGGAGCACGCGGGTGGTGTGTGCGCCGCTGATGCGGAGGGTGCCCGCGGTTGGACCCATGATGGTTACGTCGCGCTGAATTACCAGCTCACCGAGAACCAGTGTTATCTTGACGGGCAGCACGAGACTGAACGTGACCGTATCGCCCGCGCCCGTGCCCGCCGTGCAATCCCCGCTGGTTGTATCGGCCGCGGCATTCACGTTGGCGAGAGCCTCGCGCAGGGTGCACTGACCGTCGCCGGCCGTGAGGTTGTCGGCGGTAGTGTTCACGGTAATGGTCGCCGCCGACGTAACCTGCGCCGCCACCATGACCAGCAGGGTAACGGCAAATGGAAAGATGTACTCGTTGCCTTGCACGCCTCCCCTGTGCCCGCGAGATGCTGCGAGAAGTTTGAGAGTCGCTATAGCCGTGTTCATTTGGTCCCTCCGCTCGCATTATTCCCTAGCCTCATCGCATCGACTTGGGCGCGGCGCCAGGCACGTACTTCACTCATCGCCTGCCGGCCTGCGGCCGGGTCCGGATTATCACGGCTGCGACCGCAATCCATGCGCGCAGCCGGGTGCGCTCCATTCGGCCGAGAATCTCATTTTGTCGCTTCGTGTACTTCGACATGATCCCCTCCTCAGATGGGCTTGAAGCCGCCACCGCTTGAGCAAGATGCTGCGCGACCGCGGCTTGGCGGTCGTCAGCTCATCTCGTTACGGCGCCGGTGAGGCGCACGCTCCCACGCACGTCGTAAAGTCGTCCCCGCACGTAGTCCCGTCGGCCTGAGCCGCCGCGAGGCAACCTTGCAAACAGGTCAGGCGATCCGGCGCCGACTTGCAGCCGAGTACGCACGCGATCGCCGCTTGACGGACGGGCTGTAAACAGCTCTGCAGGTCTGTACCGCAGGATCCGAGACAGGTCATGTCCAGATCCGCCCCCGGCGCACAGCTCGCTTTGCACGACTTGGCGTCTGGCACGCACGTGTCCCGCTTCGTCGCAGAGAACGTTTGCATGCACCCCCGCCTGCAGGCCCTGGGGTCAGCGTTGTCGCTACAGTCTGCCCTGCACGCCAGCTGGGCGATGAGCGCGGTTTGGCCGCACATTGACATTTGCGCTCTGCAGCCGATCACGCACTTGCTTACACCCCACGCGTAGCTGGCGAGCACACAAACGATCAACGCCGTAGTACCGGTGAAGCGAAGAGATCGCATTAATGACACGCCCCCGGATGCACCGTGTACGCTTGGTTACATCGAGCAGCAATGACTTATGTCATAACTAAAGTTGCGCTATGTTGTTCATGGCCCGTCAGACTGAATCGGCGACGGCGGGAAACCAACGTGGCAGTATGTTGAGCTACACGTGGAATGAAGATTTCGAAATCTACGGCAACCGTGCCGAAGTCCGAGGAAGCCCGGTGGGGTACCGGAACCCCCACAGGACACCTAATGGGGACGTAGTTAAGTTGTTAAGTCAGTTCAGGCGTGATGGGCACAGGGCGCCCCGCTACCCGGGCCGCGTTTGGATATCGAGGGTGGCGTACACCACGTAATGGCGCGGGACGTGGAGCGGCACGCGATCTTCTGTGGAATTGAAGTTTCACGCAACCTCCCCTGCCAGCATACTGCGCGCGATCTGCGAAATCTGAATCTCGTCGGTGCCGCCGTAGATTTGCATCGCCTTGGCATCGCGGCAGAGCTGCTCGACCTGATACTCAGCCATGTATCCGTTGCCACCGAAAAGCTGCACGGCTTCGAGGCACACCTCTGCGGTTGCCTGTGCGGCGTACAGCTTGCCCGCCGAGGCTTCGGCGAACGATGGCCTTTTCCCCTGCGCCGCCATTTCGATCTGGCGGAAGAGCATGTTGCGGATATTCATGCGGGCCACCTGCATCTTGGCAAGCTTCAACTGGATGAGCTGGAACTCGCCGATGGGCTTGCCGAACTGAACCCGCGTACGCGCGTACTCAGTACAGAGCTGGATGCAGCGCTCGACCATGCCCAGCGCCATCGCCACCACGCCCGAACGCTCCGCCCCGAACGTCGACTTGGCGCCTTCCCGCCCGCCGGCGGCTTCCTCGCTCTCCCCCATCAGCCGCTCGCGTCCGGCACGCACGTTGTCGAGGAACAGCTCCCCGGTCGGCGACGAGTGCATCCCCATCTTGCGTAACGGCTTCGACTGAGTGAGACCCTCCATGCCCTTGTCGAGAATGAAACTCACCACCGGGCGGTCGCGCGGATCTTTTCCGCCGCGGTCGAGCTTGCAGATGAACACGATGGTGTCGGCGTACGGACCGTTGGTGATGAAAGTCTTCGAACCATTGAGGATGTAATCGTCGCCATCGCGATGCGCCGTCGACTTCATGGCGCCAAACGCATCGGAGCCCGAACCCGGTTCGGTGATGGCCCAGGCGCCGACCTTCTCCAGGGTCAGCAGCGACAAAGCCCAGCGGTCTTTCTGTCTCCAGGTCCCCTTGCCCATGATTGCCCCGGCAGTGAGCCCCATGCTGACGCCCATGGCGGTCACCAGACCGGGGCAATACTTGGAGAGCTCGATGATCGGAACCATCTGCATGGCCATGGCCTCACCCGCGCCCTGTGTGGAGGACTGCTCCTTTCGCGGGGGAGGCGTTTCGCCCCGGGCGCGAGCGCCTTCGGCTTCGAGCGCGCGCCTCTTCTCGGACTCGTAGCGCAGGCGGGCAGCCTCATTAAGTCCAAACGTGTTCACCAGCTTGCGCATGATGTCATACGGCGGCAGGTCCCCGTGCTCGATCTGTTCGAGGTGCGGCACGACCTCGGCCGCGATGAACTTGCGCACCATGTCCTGGATCATCAGATGCTGCTCACTCCACTCGATCATGTGTGCTGTCTCTCCCGTCTCCTGAAGATGCGAGGCGCTTAGCGCGCTCTCCGTGCGAACGCAACGCCGCGCCGTCCGTATTCCGTTTGCCAGAATACGCCGCCAACCGCGGCAGTCCCCGTCCGGGCAGGGCGGACATCAACGCCGTCCTGCCGGCGACATCGTTTCACACGTGCAACAGCAGGCGCAACGCGACGCGCGCGATCAGCCAGACCGCGCTCGATTTCAGCTCGCTGCCGATTTCGACCGCATCAGCCTCGGCCTGCGGCGCCTCGACATCATCGAGCCTGCGCACCGTCGGCCACGATTGCGGGTCGCCCAACGCCTGGTGCGTCAGGTGATCCAACTGCGGTTCGCTCACGGAGTGACTCTCTGCCGCCTGCGCCGATCCGGGCAATTGCGCACCGCGCTC
This sequence comes from Candidatus Binatia bacterium, assembly GCA_036382395.1. Lineage (NCBI taxonomy): Bacteria > Candidatus Binatota > Binatia (SeqCode) > Binatia bacterium. The sequence goes on from DASVHW010000232.1 coordinate 4,310, forward strand.
TTTGAAGCGGCGCAACTCGCCGCGATTCAGCCACATCCCGTCGCAGTTCGGGCAGCGTTCAATGCGGGCATCCGGCGGAATCGCCGGGTCGTGAAAGCGGTACATGCGCGCCCGGCAGCGCGGGCACTCGAGCTGCGCATCCGCCTCTGCGGTAAGTTGCCAGAGTATTGCTTGGTCCACCCCATCGAGACGTTCCGCCGCCGCTGCGGTCACCGGGTACAGCTCCCAGCGGTCGCACCATATGCCACCGCAATGCGGGCACTGGTCGAGCACGATCAGATAGCCCGTGATCGCCTCGGCCTTCACCTCGTTCATCGGCGAGGCGCACTGGGGACAGGTCAGCGCCATGTTCTAGCGAGGCAGTGCCTCGAACCGACGGTGCGGCGGGGCCGCTCCCCGCCCGCACTCCAGACCCGTCCTCCGGAGCCCTGCGGAGGGTGGAGGCTTCCGGCGGACGTGTTGGGTCGCTGCATGCGGTTTCAGATGAAACTTGACTCGAGTGCGAAGAGTTTCGAACATCAAGCACCGCTAGGAGGCATGCGCCATGGCGCGCAGAATGGCAATCCGCTGCGCCAGAGGCGGGTGTGTACTCAACAAATCGGCCAAGGCGCCCTGCCGGTCGTCCACATTGCGCCGGAGCGGGTTACTGATGAACAGGTGTGCCGTCCCCTGCGTTGCGGCTTGCAACGGAGAGGTCGCCGCCCCGATCTTCTCCAGCGCACTCGCCAAGCCGAGCGGGTTACGGGTGAACTGCGCAGCCGTGGCATCCGCCAAGTACTCCCGCTGGCGCGACACGGCCATGGCGAGAATCCGGGAGAGCAGTGGCGTCACCGCCAGCAGCAGGACGACGACGAGAAACATCAGCGGGCTGCCGCGGCGTCGATCCCTGCCGAAGTACAGCGCCCGACGAGCCCAGTCCGCCAGCATCACGGCGCCACCGAACAACACCGCCACCACCGTCATCGTGAGCGTATCGCGGTTGCCGATGTGTGACATCTCGTGTGCGACCACGCCTTGCATCTCTTCGCGGTCCAGCACATTCAGCAGGCCTTGGGTCACCGCCAACACGGCGTGCTGCGGATCCCGTCCCGTGGCCAACGCATTCGGAGCCGGATCCGGAATCACGTAAACCTCCGGCTGTGGTAGTCCCGAGGCCAGGGCCATTTCCGTCACGATGTTGAAGAGCTGGCGGTGCTGGGGATTCTCCCGACTCAGCGGACTGGCATGGAGCGAGGCCATCACCAGGCGCGCACCGCCGTAGTAGCTGGTGAAACTCATGGTCACGGCCAACACACTCGTCACCAGCGTTACGACCGGAATCGGGTCACCCCCAGGCGTGAGAAAGCCACCCCAGACCGCGTCGATACCCAATCCCAAGACGAGAAAGAAGGCGAGGAAGCCCAAGACGAGCAGCAGCGTGCGGCGGCGGTTGCGTTCCTGGCGGGTGTAGAAGTCGACCGGAATGACAGGAGGCGCGGCCGGTTCTGGGCGGCCGGCTTCACGTGCTGCCGCCGGCGGCGTTTCGGTCACCGCCGTCACGGTCGTAGCGACAGATCGACCCGCGGCGTGCCGCGATCTTCATCTGCGCCGGCAAAGTATTCCGCCGGCCTGAAGCCAAAGAAGAGAGCGACGATGCTGGCGGGAAAGACCTGTTCGCGGGTATTCAGTTGCATGACCGTGTCATTGTAGAACTGTCGCGCAAAGGCCAGTTGATTCTCCGTCGTCGTCAGTTCCTCCTGCAGCTTCACGACATTCTCGTTGGCCCGCAAGGTCGGGTAATTCTCCATCACGGCGAGCAGACGCCCGAGCGACTGGGTCAGGGCGTTCTCGGCAGCGGCGGCCTCGCGCACGCCGTTGGCGGCCGTGGCACGGGAGCGGGCTTCCATCACGCGTTCGAGGGTGTCACGCTCGAATTGCATCGCGCCCTTCACGCTCTCCACCAGGTTGGGAATCAAATCGTGGCGCCGCTTGAGCTGGACATCAATCTGCCTCCAGCCGTTTTGAACTCGATTCTGCAGACTGACCAGGCTGTTGTACGTGAGCGCCACTCCCACCACTAGAAGAAGAATGATGATCGATGCGATGATCATGACTCGCTCCTTCCGCCAGCTATAGACCTTGAGCGATCCGCTTCCCCTCGCCGCTCACCGCGAGGCCCGTGGCTCCCCCGATCTCAACGGCGGTGCGCAAAGGCGGCCCGGCCCGGGTACACGGCGCGGCGGCCGAGCATCGCTTCGATGCGCAGCAGCTGGTTGTATTTTGCCGTCCGTTCGCTCCGGCAGGCGCTCCCGGTTTTGATCTGCCCGGCATTTACCGCCACCGCGAGATCCGCGATCGTGGTGTCTTCCGTTTCACCCGAGCGATGCGAAATCACGGTGGTGTAACCGGCGCGTTTGGCGCGGTCGATGGTTTCCAAGGTTTCCGTCAACGTGCCGATCTGGTTCAGCTTGATCAGAATCGAGTTGGCCACGCCCGCGTCGATGCCGCGCTGTAGGCGCTCTGGATTGGTAACGAAAAGGTCGTCGCCGACAAGCTGCACCCGGCGTCCCAACTCCCGGGTCAACGTGCCCCAGCCCTGCCAATCGTCCTCGGCGAGGCCGTCTTCGATAGAGACGATCGGATAGTGGTCGACCCAGTCTCGGTAGTAGTGGACCATGTCGGCGCTTGAGCGATGGCTGCCGTCGGACTTGCGAAAGACGTACTGGCCTCCTTCGAAGAACTCGCTCGCGGCGGGGTCCAACGCCAGGGCGATCTGGCGGCCAGGCTGATAGCCGGCGCGCTCGATGGCGGCCAGAATGACCTCCACCGCCTCCTGGTTGGACTGCAAGCGCGGGGCAAATCCGCCTTCGTCGCCAACCGCAGTAGAGTACCCCTTCTCCTTCAGAACAGCCTTGAGGGCGTGAAACGTTTCGACTCCCATGCGCAACCCGTCGGCGAAGCTGCGGGCGCCAACCGGCACCACCATGAACTCCTGCAGGTCCACGGAGCTGTCCGCATGCACGCCGCCGTTCAGGATGTTCATCATCGGCACCGGCAAGGTCGTGGCCCGTACGCCACCGAGGTAGCGGAACAGCGGCATCTTGGCTGCGGCGGCCGCCGCCTTGGCCACCGCCAGCGAAACACCGAGAATGGCGTTGGCGCCCAGTCGGCCCTTGTTCGGCGTCCCGTCCAGATCGAGCAGCAACCGGTCGACGTCCTCCTGCCGGTGCGCGTCGCGCCCGCGCAACTTCGGCGCAATCACGCGGTTGACATTCTCGACCGCCTTCAGAACACCTTTGCCGCCGTAGCGTTTCTTGCCATCGCGCAGTTCGAGCGCTTCATGTGTCCCCGTTGATGCTCCGGACGGCACCGCCGCCCGGCCGAGCTGGCCGCCGGTCAACACGACGTCCACTTCGACAGTCGGGTTCCCGCGCGAATCAAGGATCTCTCGCGCCGCCACCTTGCCGATCTTCATCGCCTCACCTCAATTTGCCAATGTCGTTCGGCTCCATTAAGATACACCGAGTCGAACGCGAAAAACGATGGCCCTTTTACCGCCGACGCCGAGCAAACACAAAGGGATCGTGGTGATCTGCGTCGTGTCATTGGTCCTTTTTGTCGTTGCCGCGATTTACGGCGACCATGGTTTGGTTCATCTGTTGCGCATGCGCGGCGAGCAACGTGATCTCGAGCGCACGGCCTTTGATCTGCAGCAGCAGAATGAACACTTGCGCGAGCGCATCCGACGGTTGCACTCCGACGACTCGTATATCGAGAAGCTCGCACGTGAGCGGCTTGGTTTAGTGAAGAAACACGAGGTTCTGTACCGGGTCGGTCCACCGACACCCGCCGCGGCCCGTCCCATAAAGTAGCCAATCAGTTACCGATCCACGACCTGTCGAAAGCCGAGGTGGTGAAGCGCGTTGCGAATCGTGTCCGCGGCGCGGTCGAGATCGGCGGGCTTCGGATTGCGATCCTGATTGGCGAAATCGAGGTCGTGGATGGCGTCAATCGGAACCACGTGGATGTGGCAGTGTGGAACTTCGAGGCCGGCGATCATGAGGCCGATCTTCACGGGATTGAAGCCCTGCTGCAGCGCCTTTCCCACTGACCGGGCCACGGTCATGAGGTGCTGCGCCAGGTCGGGCTCGAGATCAATCCAGTGATCGACTTCCTGGCGCGGTACCACCAGCGTGTGGCCCGGCCTGAGCGGGTTGATGGACAGGAACGCCACGCAGTGCTCATCCCGCCATACGAAGCGGCCGGAAAGTTCGCCATTGATTATCCTTGTGAACACGGTCGCCACTGCACCCTCCAATCGCCCGACAGTCTCACTCCTCCGTCCTACGACACCGTACCTTACCGCAAAACATGGACAGCCGACAGCGCCCGGGGGCACAGGGGTCGGAAGGAAGCAAGAGGGACGTTAGCGGATGATAACTTGGATGGCGTTGCTGCCGAAAAGGATGCCGTCGGAAACCGTCAAGGTGGCCGCGTGCTGGATAGTGCGCCATGGCGAGTCGACAGCTCCGGTACCGGCATCGGTGCCTGCGAGGTCGACGACGTAGGTTGCAGGGAAGGCGGGAACCGAAACTAGGAGAGACACCACGACCAGTAGGATAATGACCAACGGAGTGGGAACGGGAAACGGGCGTGCGGCCATGGGCCTTCAGATAGAGCAGCACGCGTGCCAGCAAGGGACATGCCCCCGGCCGGCACGGCGGAAGCCAAGCCACACCTTCTCGCGTCACGATTGTGACAAGTGCCAGGCTAAGCACCGCGACAGGTGCCCAGACTTGTCAACTGGCACGGAGCAGATGAATCTTCTTTGTATCTTTAAGACCGGCTACCAGCTCGGAAATCGACGCCGAGAGCTTCGGATGAATCATTTGCGGAGCAAGTTCACTCATTGGAAGCAAAACAAAACGCCGGTTTTGGAGCTCCGGATGAGGAACACGCAACGTTCGCTTATTGATGATCTCACTGTCAAAAAACAGGATGTCGAGGTCAATGATACGTGAACCCCAACGTTTTCCACGCACACGCTTGCGGCCCATGACCGTTTCAATCTGCTTCAATCGCTTCAACAGCTCGTCGGCGCCGCAGTCTGTTTCAATCTCAATTGCGCAGTTAACAAACCACGTTTTAGCATCGCCCAGCGGCTCGCTTTCGTAGAGCGATGACTGCTTTACGACACGGGTAGTGGGAATTTCTTGCACTCGACCCATAGCCTCGACCAGATTGGCTTTTCGATCGCCCAGATTTGAGCCTATACCGATGAATGCCCGATGGGGCATGCCCTTGCCTGAACCTCCCCCCGTCGCCGAGGTGCCCCGCCGGGTCGCATCGGCTCTCTCCACAGTCCGCCTTTGCCTTGGCACTGCCCAGCCAAGGATTCGTTCATCTTTTCCTATCGCGTCTGAGAGGGTTTTACAACTTGGCCGGAAAGGCTTGCTCGACACGCCACAGGGTGCTACTGCCGTTCGCGCTCTCGCAAGATCGGTTCCATCTGGCACGGGGAAGCAAGGAAAGCATAAGCGCTGGCACTGGCAGAAGCGATGACTATGCGGATCGCTGATCGATTGAAGAAGATCCCGCCGTACCTTTTCATGGAGCTACGCAATAAGATTGCACAGGCCCACGCTGCGGGCATTGACGTCATCAGTCTCGCCATCGGTGATCCGGTCGAACCGACGCCGGACGCGGTGGTGGAAGAATTGGCCCGAGCAGCACGCGATCCCGCCAACCATCGGTATCCGACCGATGAAGAGAAAGGAATGCTAGCGTTCCGCCGCGCCGTCGCCGACTGGTATGGCACGCGTTACGGTGTCAGCCTGGACCCCGCAACGGAAGTGCTCGCCCTGATTGGTTCGAAGGAGGGGTGTCACCACTTTGTTCTGGCGCGTGTGAATGCCGGCGAGCCGGTGTTGATGACCGATCCCGGCTACCCGGCCTACCGCGCCAGCATTCTCATTGCGGGCGGTGAGCCCGTGAACGTGCCAATCCGTGCAGAGCATGGCTACCTGCCACAATTGGCGGATATCCCGAGCGACGTAGCCCGCCGGGCGAGTGCCATGTTTTTGAACTACCCGAACAACCCCACCGGGGCAACCGCGACACCAGCATTCCTACACCAGCTGGTGGAGTTTGCACGGCATTTTGAAATCGCCGTTTGCTACGACAACCCGTACATCGAGATGGTGTTCGACGGCGAAAAGCCCTTGAGCTTCCTGTCCGTTCCGGGGGCCAGGGACGTCGGGGTAGAACTAAACTCGTTGTCGAAACCCTTCAACATGACCGGTTGGCGGCTCGGCATGGCGGTTGGGAACAAGGACCTCATTGCCGCAATCTCACAGGTAAAAGAGAACACCGATTCCGGCGTCTTCAATGCCATCCAGTTTGCCGGCATCGCCGCTCTCACTCAGTGCACCGAGAGCGTAGCCAACATGCTCGCCATCTATGAACGGCGGCGCTCGCTTGTACTCCAGACGCTGGCAGAGCTCGGTATTCGGTTCGCGCCGGCGCGCGGAACGTTCTATCTCTGGGTGCCGACGCCGCGCGGAATGTCGAGCCTTGCTTTCGCGACGTTGTTGTTTGAGAAGGCGCACGTTGTGGTGGCAGCCGGAACGGCCTACGGGTCGTATGGTGAGGGCTTCGTCCGCTTCTCCTTGACGGTCCCGGATGACCGGTTGCGCGAAGCACTCGCGCGCATCCGCACGGCCCTCGGCTGAACGAACAGTTTCGGCTTGAACCGTGGGGCACCAGCTGCCTATCGCTGTCCATCCCAG
>DASVHW010000233.1 GCA_036382395.1 Candidatus Binatia bacterium
GCGCTCGGCTGCCGTCGGCACCGCCGCCTGACAAAACCCGAACCCCCACTGCCCGGTGTTGGCCACTCGTTTGGTAGGCCGCTTAATCCCTCGCATCCTGCCCCTCCACCCAACGGCTCCCTTATACTCCATCAGCGATACGCAGGTCAGCTTGCAGTCCGAGAAAATCGACAGTCCCTTCGTAAGGGAGTGTCGATTTTCGCCGAATGGAGGGGCGCAGCATGCTGCGCCGCTACGGAAGCACGCGGAAAATTCGGTATACGAAACCAGCGGCCGGTCATTTATCGACAGTCCCGTAAGGAGGGGGTTCAATGGCCCAACCGATCCGCGCGTCAGCGCGGATCGGAATCTCAGCACGAGCGGTTAGGAATTCAATTTCAAACAAAACTTCCGCTCACCCTGAGCTTGTCGAAGGGTCTGTCTCCCGTTCATCGACAGTCCCTTACTCAGGGATGAACATCTCCAGGATTTGCTCTTTCGGCCGCGCCACTGGGCTCAACTGCTGCCGCCGCTCGTGGGCCAGGCTTTCGTATGTCGGGCCCGGATTGGGGTTGCGGTAGAACACTCCGGTGTAGAGCTCCTTCCCGTAGTCCTGTGCCAGTCCCATTGCCCGCAGGCGGTCCGCGGGGTCGTGCCCCATTGCCTCCAGCTTTTTCATGACCTTCTTGTGAACCTTGAGCTGGGCCTCCGGCTCACCGTAGGTGACACAGGGGGACTGGACATTGATGAAGGCGAACCCGGGGAACCGGATACCCTCCTCGATCATCGTAGCCAAGCCAGGCATGTCCGCCGGCGTTCCCTGCGCGACAAATCCCGCCCCGTAGGCCAGCACGTAGAGGAGCGGATTGACCGGCTCTTCCATACTCCCATACGTCGAGGTGACCGTCTTGAGGCCGCGCCGCGAGGTGGGTGAGAGCTGACCCTTGGTGAGACCGTAAATCTGGTTGTCCATCACGATGTAAGTGAGGTCCATGTTGCGGCGGATGGAATGGGGGACGTGGCCCCCACCGATGGAGAAGCCGTCACCGTCGCCGCCCGCGACCAGCACCAAGAGCTCTGGATTCGCCAGCTTGATCCCTTGAGCGATAGGCAGGGCGCGCCCGTGGACGGTATTGAAGCCGTACGCCGTGGTGTACCCGGGAATTCTGCTGGAACAGCCGATCCCCGAAACGAAGGCGATCTCATGTGGAGGCCGACCGATGTTAGTCAGGGCGCGATACATGGCGCTCAACACACCAAAGTCGCCACATCCAGGGCACCAGATGGGCGTGAGGTCGCTCTTGTAATCGTTCGGGGTGAATTGATGAACCTCTTCAACCGGTCGTGCGGTAGCGGTACTCGTCATGGCACAAGCCTCTCTCGTTGTCGGATCTACTGGCGCGCGTTCATTCTTGGGGTTGCGACTCGGGGACCTGCATGCGTTGAAGCTTCAGGGCCATCTTGCGCAGCCGTTCCAGGATCTCGTCCGCAATGATCGGGTTCGCCCCGCTCTTGGCGAACGATTTCACTCCGCTGGGGACGTCGACGTACATGCGGATGATCTTGTGCAGCTGTCCCTGCTGTGACTGCTCGACGATCAGCCCGGCTTTCACGGTCGCGAAAAAGTCCTGGTAGATCTCCTCCGCCACCGGGTACACGAGCTTCGGCACCAGCAGCCGGACCTGTAAGCCCTCCGCCCGCGCCAGCCGCAGGGCCTCAATGGCCACACCGGCGATGCTGCCCCAGCTGATCAGGCCGAGCGGCGCATCGGCATCGCCATCGAGGATGAACAGGTCGTACCGAGTTTTGAGCGGATTGAGCTTCTTCAAACGCTTGTCGTTCATCCGCGCATGGACTTCGCCGCTGGCAGTGGGCGCGCCGCGCTCGTTATGCTCGATACCCGATGCCAGATAGTTTCCCCCCGCCATCCCGGGACGGCTGATCGGGCTGATGCCCGACTCGGTGAAGCGGAAGCGGACATAATCCTTGAGCTCCGCGGGCGTCGGTCGCCGGCGGTCGACGCGCTGGAAACCGCTGGTGTCGATCAGGTTCACGGTTTCCTTGCGCTGACCGATCTCCTGGTCGGACAGCACGATCACCGGCGTCTGATACTGCTCGGCGATGTTGAACGCCTCCACGGTTATGCGGAACATGTCGCCGACGCTGACCGGCGCCAGTACCGGGCGGATGACGTCGCCGTGGGCGGAGAAGACGGCCTGGAAGAGATCGGACTGCTCGCTCTTCGTCGGCAGGCCTGTCGATGGCCCGCCACGCTGCACGTTCACGCAGACCAGCGGCAGCTCGGCAATGCTCGCCAGCCCGAGCATTTCCGTCTTGAGCGACATGCCCGGTCCCGATGTCGCCGTCATCGCCTTCTTGCCGGCAAAGGACGCCCCCACGGCCGCCCCAACTCCGGCGATCTCATCCTCCGCCTGCATCACCGTGCCACCGTACTTCCAGATCTCGCGGTTGAGGAACTGCATGATCTCGGTGGACGGCGTGATCGGGTAGCCTCCAAAGAACTCGCAGCCGGCATAGATGGCGGCGGCGGCACAAATGTCGTTGCCGTCGGTGAGCATCTGCGCCCGGCCGTTTTGGGGAGGCGCCATGGACTGCGGGTTCTGCAACGGATGGGCTTCGGCGTAGGTGATGCCGGCGGCAAACGCCCGCTCATTGGCCTCCACCAGTTCCGCGCTCTTCTTTCCGAACTTCTTCCGCATGCCGGCGAGGATTGACTCCCGGGCTATCCCAAACCAACCGGCCAGAAGGCCCAGAACCACCGTGTTCTTCGCCTTGTCCGTCCCAGCGGTTTGCTTCGCAATGTCGCCGATCGGTACGGCAATCACTTCCGCGGGTTTGACACCAATCAGCGGGATGTCCTCGGGTGCGACTCCCGTCTTGCTTTCGTAGATGACGACCGTGCGGCCGCCGACCGGGAGTTCGCCGCCGAACTTCAAGAAGTCCTCCCAGTTGAGGGCAATGGCGACATCCAACGTGCCACCGGGATTCAGCACCTCACCCGTGGAAAGCCGCACACGGCACGACGATTCGCCGCCGCGAATCTGCGAGCCGAAGCTCTTGGTCATGATGGCGTGGTAACCCTCCAACGCCGCCGCCGTCATCAATGACTCACCCGCAGAGACGATGCCGTCCCCGCCTGAGCCGGCCATACCGATGATCAAATCGTTGTGCATGTTATCCCAGCCAGTGATATTAGTTTCATGACGCAAACCTTCCCCGCAAATCCGGTGGACCATAGCACTACTGATACGATAATTTCCAATGCGGAATACGCAGAGGTCCAAGAATCCTGGCTAATGGAAGAAGGGACTGTCGATTTTCTCGCCCGGCAACCTAACCCCCTGGCCCCCTTCCCGAAACGGGAAGGGGGAACCCATGGGACGAGCTTCGATAATGGGTCCCCCTCTCCGCGTCGGAGAGGGGTCAGGGGAGAGGTTTGGCTGGCTATTCGGAGTATACGACAGTCCCAGAAGGAAGAGGTGATTGGATGGAAAATGCTTCCTGCGATACGCACAGCGGGCCGTTGAAAGGTCTCAAGGTGGTCGAAATGGGCATCTGGGTGGCCGCGCCGGCGACAGGCGCCGTTCTGGGTGACTGGGGTGCCGAGGTGGTGAAAGTCGAAAACCCCTTGGGCGGCGACCCGGTCCGAGGCCTCATGGCGATGGGTGTCGCGTTCGAACCACCGATCAACCCCAGCCTGGAACTCGACAACCGCAACAAGCGCAGCGTCGCGGTGAACGTGCAGACGCCGGAGGGCAGCGCGGTGGTCAAGCGCCTGCTGCGCGATGCCGACGTGTTCGTCACCAACTTGCGCCGCAACGCCCTGCAGCGCGCTGGACTGACATATGAGGATGTACGGCAGGAGAACCCGCGCCTCATCTACGCGGCCTTGAGCGGATACGGCACGCGTGGGCCGGAGAAGGACCGGGCCGGCTTCGACTACGCCGCCTTCTGGGCACGTGCGGGCGCCATGGCATCCCTCGGCGAACCCGAGGGGCCGCCACCGACGCAACGCCCCGCCATGGGAGATCACCCCGCCGGGCTGTCCCTTGCCGGAGCGATCTGCGCCGCGCTGTATCACCGGGAACGCACCGGCGAAGGGCAGGAGGTCCATCTCTCGCTGTTCCAAGCCGGCCTGTGGATGATGGCCACCGACATCGAAGTCTGCCTCGTGACCGGGATGGGCTCGGCCCCAACCGGGCGGATGGTGCCGAACCCGCTCTGGAATCACTACAAGGCCAAAGACGAGAAGTGGTTTCATCTGGTGATGCTGCAGCCGGACCGGTACTGGAAGGGATTCTGTGAGGCCATCGCACGTCCGGACTTGGTAGACGATGAGCGCTACGCCACGGTCTTCACGCGGGCGCAGCACAGCCTGGAGTTCATCGCTCTGCTCGACTCGATCTTCGCCACCAAGACGCGGGCGGAGTGGGGCGAGATCTTCGACCGTTTCGACCTGGTATGGGGGCCGGTCCAAAGCGTCGCCGAGGTGGTGCGCGACCCACAGGCGCGGGCACTGGGCGCCTTTGCGAAAGTGCCGCACCGGACAGGACAGGAAATCGAAGTGGTACGCAGCCCGATCGAGTTCGGCGCCACCCCAGCCAGCGTGCGTCACGCCGCTCCGGAACTCGGCGAACACACCGAAGAGGTACTGCTCGAACACGGGTACACGTGGGAGGACATCGCCGCGCTCAAAGAGAAGGGCGCCATCGGATAGGGCGCGCGGCTTCGCCGTCACCCCTTGAACGTGGACGGCCCGAAGTCGCCGAACGGCTCGTCGCGTGCTCTCACCGCTTGTTTGAATCCCGCCTCGGCCGCGCGCAGCTGGAAGGCGTAGCCTTCGCGGGTGTGGCGGGCGATACCGTCGAAGACCACGCCGAGAATCTGCGTGGTGTGCAGGCCTTGCGTCCAGCGTGATGCCGTTGGCGCGCTCGGGCCGGTTCAACGTGATGCGCGCGATCCGGCCGGTGTGTCCCAATCCGGAGATCCGCCACTGCGGCGGCGTGCGTCGGCTGATCGGTCCTTCTTCTCGCACCGGACAGAGCCCCATATGCGTTAACCTAATCAGGGATGCGCAAGAACCCGAGTGGCGATGCTGACTTCTACGCCAACGGCGTTGTGCACCACAGCCCAGGGTTGGCGCGCTGCGCGCCTACCCTGGGTCGATAGCCCAAACCGTGTTCAACCCTGAAAGGGGTTGCGTCTCACGGCCTCAATCCCATACGTACCGCTCGTCGTATGCCACGCCGTGGGCCTCCAGCAGCTGACGGAACTCCGTCTGGAAGTCCCACTGTCCATGATGCTCCTCTTGCTGTCCGATGTACCGTTCCACCTTTCCGCTCAGAGACTGACTCACCGAGAAGGCGCCATATCCGGCCTGCCACTGAAAGCCCCATAGCGATGCACCTTGAGTCTTGGCCCACTGCGACGAGGCCCGCTTCAACTCCTTGACCCATTCGGCCACCGTGATGGTGCGGCCCTGGCGCGCTAGAAGATGCACATGATCGTCAACGCCACCGACCCGGACCACGGGGCAATCCAGGCGCACGGAGACAGCGCCAAGGTAGCGGTGCATCGCGGCTCGCAGGATCAGGTCACCAAGAAGGGGCCGCCTGTCCTTGGTCGAGAAGATGATGTGCACAAGAACGTTCGATAGGGACTGAGCCATGCGGTACTGTCAAGATAGGGTGAGACCCACGCCGCGCGCAACCCCTTCGGGGTAGAAGAGAAATCGGTTTCGCTTCCCAGGGTAGCCGCTACGCGGCAACCCTGGGCTATGTTACACCAACGCCTTCGGCGTAATCTGCCAAGCGACCGCTGCTTAGGTTAGCGCATATGGGACAGAGCCCGGTGCTACCGGAGAGTGTGCAATTTGGACAGCACGCACAGGCTCAATGCCAGTAAGTTAAGCCGCTAGCACCAGTGAAGCAGTATCGAGACGTCCCGCCGAGGGGGAACCAGTGATGCCATGCGCGCCGCCGGGGAATCGAATTCCCCGGCTACGGTGGTGAAAAAGTCCGTTGAAACGGACTCCTGCGTGTCTGAGTCGTCTTCAGACGACTTCCCCCTATTCGTAGCCAGAGAATTTGCTTCCCTGGCGGTGCGACTGCGAGCCACGCGCGTTCTGGGGTTGCACTCGTTATCTTACTGGCGTTCAGCTCTCAGCCCGGGAATTGAAACCTCTGCCTTTTGGCTGGGTTCTCGTGAGCTTGGCTGAAGGCTGACCGCTGATCGCTGATAGCTACTCCGCACATTTTGCCATTTCAGGCCTGAAAGGGCTGAGTGCTCACGGGTTACTCAGCCCGTGGGGGCACGTTGTCCAGAGCCCACCGGGTGCTGGTTGCTCCAAAAGGGGGGCGTGCTAGCCCGCACAATCGCGCGGGCTAGCACGCCGAGAAAGAAGGTGCGCACAAGTGGCTTAACCGCTTGACTAGCAAGCGAGTCATAGCCTATGGGAGCCACACTGTGGCACGGTGCTATGCTGCTGGGACCTGCGGGGGTCGGGGATTTCATTCGGGAGTCGAAATGTAGTTCGGCGGACAAGAAGATGATTCGCCCGATTAGAGAGGAAGACATACCGAGCGTCGCTGAGATGATGCTGCTCAATTGGGACGGAGTCATGTCTGAACACCATTCGCCGGGTGTGGTGGCGAAGTTCAGGGGCGAAGTCACCCCAGGCTGGATCAGGCGGCAGATGGGATGGAAGCAAATCTTTGTCGTTGAAGAGGCCAGCGAGATTGTGGCCACTGGAGCATTGGCCAACTTCGGCAGACCGGACGCTCCCAATCACAGCGTGTCCCAGTTCTTTGTCCGACCTGACCTGCATGGGCGCGGGATCGGCACGCTCCTCCTGGAGCATCTTATCCGGGCAGCCCGTGGCAACGGCATACACCGCCTGCATGTTCCCAGTAGTCGCAACGCCGTCCCCTTCTACCAACGTGCCGGATTCGTTGCCGACGCCGTGCAACCGGACGTGTCGGATGAGATTACTTGGATGACCATGGATATACCGGAGGAAGCGCAGAACCAGCGGCTGCAGGCGACGCGGTACCCGCGCGCCTGACCCGCGGCGTTAGCGGCATCTGGGGCTGCCGTGCTGCGCTGAGGAGCCAGAGCGAGGACGAGATGGCGCATTCGTTAGCTGAGATCGAGGACAACGCTCTCCGGTTGCCGGCCGAGGATCGTGCACGGCTCGCAGTGGACCTGCTGGCGAGTCTCGAGGAGAGCGTGGAGTCACCGGAGGAGATCGAAAAGCTAAGGTGGGTTTCGGTGCTACTTCTTCTCGCGGGAAGAAACCCGGATGCACGTCCATGTCTACCATGCCGAGGGTGAGGCAAAGTTTTGGTTGGAGCCGGGGGTCGAGCTCGCGGCGAACTACGGTCTGAGTCAGCGCCGTCTCGCCAGTGCCCGCCGGCTGGTTCTGGAGCATGAGGATGAAATCCGCAACGCGTGGAAAGCCCATTTCGGTGGTTGAGGTCACGAACGTCTCGAAGCATGGATTCTGGCTCTTGCTCGGTGAGCGTGAGCGGTTCCTGGCATTCGAGCACTTCCCCTGGTTTCGGGACGTTTCAATCGGCCAGCTGTGCAACGTCGAGCTCCCGCATCCGCATCATCTCTATTGGCCCGATCTCGATGTGGACGTGGCGGTGGAGTCGATCGATCATCCCGACCGCTTTCCGCTGGTGAGCCAGGCTCAGCCTAACAAGCGAATCCAGCCGACGCGCAAGAGACGTGCGCGCGGCAGATCCGCATTGCGCTGAGGCTGCTCAAAAAACAGCCACCATCCTTCTCCCGTTGCCGGAAGCCTGCCCTGAGCCCCGTCGAAGGGTGGCAACAGGGGAACGGACCCAGGCGGGTATCGGGCTCCATTCTTCATGATCCGAGGGTGAACGAACTTCATGGCCACAGCTAAGACCTCCGCTCAGCTGTTGGTGCTGTCCTAACTGCGGCGTAGCTGTCAGCGATCAGCGGTCAGCCGTCAGCCAAGCTCACGAGAACGCAGCCAAATGGCAGAGGCTTCAATTTCCGGGCTGAGAGCTGAACGCTGATAGCTGATCGCTCCGCGCACATTTTGCCATTTCAGGCCTGAAAGAGCTGAGTGCTCACGGGTTACTCAGCCGTGGGGGGCGCGGGGTCGAGAGCCCACCGCTTGCTGGTTGCTCCAAAAGGGGGGCGTGCTAGCCCGCACAATCGCGCGGGCTAGCACGCGGAGAAAGAAGGTGCTTATCAGTGGCTCCTTACATTCAGTGACCCAACCGCTTGACTTGCAAGCGAGTCATAGCCTATGGGAGCCACACTGTGGCACGGTGCTATGCTGCAGGGACCTGCGGGGGGCGGGGATTTCATTCGGGAGTCGAAATGTAGTTCGGCTGTTTGTGGCGCGTCCGTGTGCTACTGAGCAACCGTGCGCTACGAGATTCGCTTCGCGCAATGCGTTCGTGACCACATGAAGTTCCTGACGGTGGCGGAGAGGTCAACCTTGCTCGATGCCATCCGCGAGCAGTTGGCTCACGAACCTCTCGTCGAGACGCGGCGCCGTAAGCCGTTGCGCCCGAACCCGCTAGCTCCGTGGGAATTGCGGGTCGGCCCGCTGCGGGCGTTCTATGACGTGCGGCCACCGGACCCGAAGCGCGAAGCGCTGGCTGACGTGGTATATGTTCTGGCAGTTGGCAAGAAGGAGCGGAACGTGCTCCGGATCGCCGGGGAGATAGTCAAGATATGAAGACCCTCGCACTTTCGACTGCATCACGCTCGCTCGCCGAGTACGCGAGCGAACTAGACGACGAAATCGTCTTGCTGACCAAACGAAACCGACCGTTCGCCGCGATTGTTCCGCTTCGGAACGTGGACCGGGAGAGCCTCGCACTGAGCACGCACCCTGGATTTCTCGCTCTGATCGAACGATCGCGCCGCGAGGTTGCGGCTGGGAAAACTCTCTCCCTAGCAGAGATGCGCGCTGCATTGGCAACCGACAGGCGAGCACCTGAATCGATCCCGTCCGCCAAGCGCCACGGCCGAACCAGCCGCTCCAGGCGACGACCCAGAGCGGGCCGCGCCTGAGCGCCAACGGTTAACCCGATTGAATTCAGCAAATGGCCACAACCACAGAAGACACGGTCGCGTATTGCAATTGCATGGAGCAAGTGAAGCGCCGGCTTCGGTTAGTGGCTGCGATCACCGGAGGAATGCTCAAAACCGGCGACGAAGGTGCCGACGCTGAGTTCGCATGTCTTCAACTGCGCAAGGTTCTCGAACTGATCGCGTTTGCTACGTTGGCCGCAAATCGGGAACGGTATTCGCAGGCGCGAGCGGACGTGGATAAGGAATGGAGCGCCAAGCGAATCTTGGAACGACTAGCGCGGATGAACCCCGATTTCTACCCAGTGCCGGTCATACCAATATCGAAGGGACCTGGCCGGTGGCACTTCGACATTGTTGCGGACGGTTTTCTGACCCAGAGCGACTTCGCCATTTTGTTCGACAAGTGCAGCGAAGTCGTGCACGAATGGAACCCGTTTCGGGCAGGACCTCGCCTGGTAGACTTCGGCAGAAGTATTTCGGAGTGGGCGCGAAGAATCGAACGCCTGCTCGAAGTTCACCACGTGCGCCTCATCGATCAGCCAGATATTCTGCTGGTCCGTCTGACGGATCCGGCTGACGGGAAGGCTCACGTGTTTTCGGCGTCGCCACGACCGGGCTAACACGCGTTGCACCAGGCGCAGAGGGATGTAGGTCGGAAGAGTCGGATACCACGACGGCGCCATTGAATTCCGACCTTTCCGACCTACGTCCCTCTGCGACGCCGGATTAGCCTTTTCAGCCATCGGAGGACTACATGCGTAGTGTTGCGGACGACGAATGGGACGAGTTCAAGGACCCAGAGATAGTCGATTGGAAGCGGGTCCGGCTCGCCATAGAGCACGAGAACACACTTACGAACTCGAGAGTTACCTGGCTCCTTTACGCACAGGGCTTCCTTCTAGGCGCCTACATGTTGGTCTTCACTGCCTCGACCAAACAAGACTTCAAACCGTCCGCGTGGCGCCAGACCCAGTGGGTT
>DASVHW010000234.1 GCA_036382395.1 Candidatus Binatia bacterium
AGGGTGCGGCGGTCGGTAATAACGTCTTCCCCCCGCGGAAGCGGTTCAGTTCAACCCTACAACTATGGGATTTCCACGGAAACCCTTGTACCACAAGGCTTTCGCGGCAGAAACAAGCCGTTCAGGCGGCAACTTGTGCGCCTGAGTCCTGCCCCAGGCGCTCCGACTCGCGGGGTTGAGGTCGAGCACGCGGCGGGCCGGTGATCGTGCCAGGGTTCCGCTCACAAATTTTTGGGTGGCGTATTGGCCCCGAGTGTAAGCTTCCAGACAGGTTCCACACCCTGGGGCCGTGGACTGTGCGATGCCGATTAGGCACCGTTGGCTGCTGATGGTGCGGGTGGTGCCGGAGGCGCGGGCGTGACGGGAGCACGCTTGCCGTTGCGGCTTCCGGCCGCTGTCGCCTGGCCGAACAGCGTCGCATACAAGTACGGCTCGCCATCATCGACGGCGGCGCGGGCGCCGCGCTTCAACCCCGCCAGCGCTTTCTCCCACATCTGCGCCAGCACATCACGGGCCTGGCGCGCCTGACTCACTGCGGCTTGCAGGGCGGTGATCGGCGCCATCGCTTTCTCGACCGCACACGCCGCCTTCTCCGCCACCTCGGCGGCCTGCTGTGTCGCCTTGCTGCAGCCGGGATTGCGCTGCAGAGCGGTGACCAGTGCATGGATCTGCCGCGCCTCTTCCGCCACCGGCAACCGCATGAGTGCCGCGGGCGTCGGGCCGCCACAGCCGGCGAACGGCTTGGCGCGCGATTGCCCTTCGGCAACCAATGCCCGCGCCAACAGCTCGACGGCTTCGTCCTGCTCGCGATCACGCTGCGCCACTTTGGCTTGTGCCGCGCGCAGCGCCGCCTCGGCTGCGTCGACGCGCTCTTGTGCCGCCGCATAGCTGCGCTGCGCCCGGCCAAAAGCCTCCAAGCGGGCCTGCACCGGGCGTGTATTGACGGACCTCGCCGCCGTCAGCACGCTGCTCCCAAGCCGCCGCCGCGCTCCCGCCGTTGCCGGAAACCTGATTCGTGCCATAACCGTCTCCCTCTGTACTGCATATTTGTTACGGACAGCATAAAACAAATTACGTGCCACCCTACCGGTGCAGGTGTGTGGAGCGGAGCGATGGCAGAGTGACGAGACTGTGCATCCCACGCGTCAAATAGCGAACGAGGTGTCAAATGAGCATCTTATCGACATGCGACGCTACCGGCCTGTCAAAAGTGTGCAAGCAGGCTGTGAGGCGCGCCATCGCAGCATTCTGCCCTGAACCGGGTGGGTGTCGCGTGACACTACGCTGTCGCGGCGCTGCGGAGGCAAAGTGGCGCTGACATTGTGGCATCCCGAGCGGAAACCGCTTAGTGTGCGGTGTCACGAGGCCGTTTCAGCGCTGCAAACACGAAGTGGCGCCTAACATTTTCGTATTCTGGCCGGTAATGGCGTCGTGCACCGTGACACGCCCCCGTTCCACCGTTTCAAAAGCGACGTGGCGCGTGTCATTGTGGCATTCCAGCCTGAAAATGGGTGCGGTTGAGCAGTCTAGCGGTAAATCAGTCTGTAACTGCTCAGAAAATCGCATCCATCCTGGCCTTCCCCCGTTGCCGGATATGGCAACAGGGGAAGGAACCCAAGCGGGTGCCGGGCTTCATTTTTATGGTGCACGGATGAACGGAGTTCATGACTACTGTATGGCCAAACCCGGCCCGGCGATACGGTCTAGGCCAATTCAGTTTGGACAAATGCGTGAGCTTGTCCGCGCCCGCTTGGTACCGATCCCGTGCCACTGGGCAGCCCGGATGCTAGGGAGCAGCGGCGGCCGCGGTCGGAGTGGAGCCGCTTGTTAGCCGTGCCTTCACGGTTTCGTGCAGGAACTCCGGTGCGAAGTCGGCACCATTCGGCCACGCGATGGTGTGCCACTCGGGGTGGACAGCGAACGAGCGGAAGAGTGCCGGGTCCTTCAGCGGTGCGAAGACCTCACCGTACAGTTCGTCGCGGAGGTCCACTTCGCCCTCGATACCATCGCTGAACCGTAGCCAGACTACGTAATCCCTGACGTGCCGAGCCTCAATCACTCTCACCATAGTGCTACTCCAATGGTGGAATCCGCCTAAGCGGCTTTCGTTGCGCTGCCAGATCCCAGTTCTCGAGAAGTTCGTCCTTGTGCAGATCGTACCATTCCAAGACGAGCCTGAGGGCACGCTTCGGGAACTGCCCCGCGACCACACCGTCACGGATCGACACCTCGATATCGAAATCACCGTACGAGGCGTGAAAATGCGGCGGCCCGTGTTCCCGGTAGAACATGGTGATCACGATCCCCAGAAAGCGGCTGAGTTCAGGCACGTGACGATCTTACCGCATCGCTGGGGGCACGGCTAACGTCTAGCGTTTCATCTGCTCTCCTGCGCCGGGGTGATCTAGCGCACTCGGCACAGCCGGGCCACCGCCGGAGGGCAGAAAAACGATGTTGAACTGAACCGCTGCTAACGGACCCTCACTCACTATGGGGCTTATACTCGGAAGAGCTGGCGGTGATCAAACAGGTCAACTGCGAAACGATGCGTAAGGCCATGCGCACGGGGAGGAATCGGGGCCGCGCGGAGCGGTCGGCGCATCGACAAAGGCGACTGCGGTGGTGGGGCGCGCAGAGCCCAGCACCGAGCAGCGCTGGGAGGATCGGCGCTGCGGCTTGAGTGAGTGGCGAGCAGACACGGGAGGTCAGACGACCCTGCGCCATCCGTTCGGGGACGTTGCCGGGTTGTCAACAATCGGCGGAAATGCTGTGGAGGGCATCGAGTCCCGTGCAGTCCGAACAGCTTCGGATGGGCCTATGGCTGTCCGTGGTCTTCGAGCATCTCCCGCACGCGCGCTTCCAGTGCTGGCAGCTTGGATTGGAGGATGTCCCAGACAATCTCCAGGTCGATGCCGAAGTACTCATGGATGAGAACGTTCCGCAGACCGGCGATCCGTTCCCAATCAACCTCTGGATGCTGCGCCCGAATGCCCGCGGGAAGTTGCTTCACCGCCTCGCCGATGATCTCCAGGTTGCGTACGACCGCGTCGATAGTGCGTTCGTCGTTCCGCAGCGTGTCGAATGACAACCCGGCCGTATACCGGCGGATCTTGTCCGCCGCACTGCAGATGTCGTCGAGATAGACCCTAAAGTCCCGGGGCATGGACCGCTTCGCCTAAAATGGCTGCCCGCAGTCGTGGCTTGATCGCATCCGCGATCACCAAGTCCACCCGGCGGCCGAAGAGTTCCTCAAGAAACGCCTTTAGGTCCATGTAAGCGTCAAATGATTTCCTCTCGAACTCGACCACGAAGTCGAGGTCGCTGGACTCGCGGAGCTCGCCCCGCGCCGCCGAGCCGAACAATGCGAGTCGCTGAACGCCCAATGCTCGCAGCGCCGACTCATGTCGCGTCAAAGTCTGCAAGATGTCTGCGGTTGTTCTCGGTGTCACCATGTTCCACCCGCGCACGAACCACATCATCGCCCTTCGCAGACAAGCGGTCAACGGTGGGCAATCTCAACGCTACCAGCGCCAGGCGCGATGGCAGATGCTTCAGCCCTGGCCTTCCTACACCGCACCGGCGGTGTGCCCGCCAGGGAAGTGGTAGTGGACAATGCTGCGGAAGTCGGCGGCGTCGGCGGCGCAGGTGACGAGCTGCTGTCGATCACGGGGACCGGCGCCACCACCTTTCACTACGACACGCGCGGCAACCGCATCGCGGCGGGGGCCACCAGCCTAACCTACGATCTGAAGAATCGGCTGACGCAGTTCGGCAGCGTGCAGTATGCGTACAACGGCGACGGGCTGCGCACGGCGAAGACCGCCGGCGGCCCCGCCGAGGCGTTCGCGTGGGATGCGCGTGGGCGCGTGCCGCTGCTCCTGCAGGACGGCAGCAGCGCGTACCTCCACGGTCCGGGCGGTGGCGTTGCTGATCGCTGACCGCTGTCTTTATCAGCCCAAGACATCCGCCACCCGGTTCACCTCGTCGGGGTCGGCGGTGGTGGGCACGAGAAGGAGTTCGTCCGTTCCGAGGTCGGCGAGCATCCGCGCCGCCTCGCGTAGCGCCGTGGCCGAGGTCGTCCTGACCGTCGGGGCCAGCGCCTTCGCCACATCGTCGCCCAGGAAGCCGAGGTAGCGCTGCAGGTACAGATCGAGTTGTTCACGAGCGCGATTCCCGAGCGCGTACCAGAAACTCATGACCAGACGCGGCGGAGTCTTCCGTTCCGCCTCGCGCCAGGCACGGCGGGCGGTCTCGTAGGCAAAACTGACCTCGTCTGCCGACGGACCGAAGCTGAACCCACAGATGCCGTCGGCCCACTTGGCGGAGCGGCAAATGGATTGTGGCGCCAGCGCCCCCGCCAGCAACTCCGGACCACCCGGCTGCACGGGCAGTGGCTCGACCGGACGGAGAGCGCCTTCCACCACGTTTTCGCCGGCCCAGACGCGACGCATGAGCGCGATTTGCTCTTCCATGCGCGTCATCCGCTTGCCGTCGAAGGGTGCGCCCACGGCGCGGTAATCTTCCACCCTGGCTCCGATCCCCAGACCGAGGGTGACGCGTCCGCCCGAGACGACATCGAGCGTTGCCACCTGCTTGGCGGTGAACACCGCACTGTGCATCGGCAGGACAACCACCGTGAGCGCGAGACGGACGCGTTCAGTGACGGCGGCGGCAGCGCCCATGGTGACCATCAGATCCGGGTTCGGAAAGGTGATGCGCTCCCCTGCTGCCAGGCTCGAATACGGTCCCGCATCCACCCGCCGCGCCCATTCCAGAATCGTGGCCCGGTCCAGTCCCGGCACCATCACCGGCAAGTTCATTCCGATCTTCATGCTTGCTCCCTCGGCACATCGGCTCCAGAAATCGCGCTCTGATGGAGCTGGGCTGCCCTCGGTTCCGGACCGATCCAGCTGTGAACGATCGAGGCGTACGCGACGCGTAGGCGTGCGGCTTCGCCCTTGACCTCCGGCCTCAGCCTCGGACCTCGGTGAAGGCCCAATCAACCCAGGGCAGCAGCGTAGCGATGTCGTCGTTGTCCACCGTGGCGCCGCCCCAGATTCGCAGCCCCGGAGGGGCGTCGCGGTAGCCTGCGACGTCGTAGGCTACCCCTTCCTTCTCCAACAGGCCGACCATTTTCTTGATCGCTGCCGCTCGCGCCTCCGCGTCCAATTTCTCGAACCACGGATCGACGACCTTCAGGCAGATTGAGGTACAGGAGCGCGTGCGCGGGTCGCGCGCCAGGAACTCGACCCAGGGCGTCCGCTCGACCCAGGAAGCAACGGTGGCGAGATTGGCCTCCGATCGCTTGACCAGGAAGTCGAGGCCGCCCCCCTTCTCCGCCCAGGCCAGCCCGTCGAGGGCATCTTCGACGCAGAGCATCGACGGGGTGTTGATGGTCGAGCCCTGGAAGACTTCCTCGTCGAGCTTTCCCTTTTTTGTCAGACGGAAGATCTTGGGCAGGGGCCAGGTTGGCGTGTAGCTCTGCAACCGCGCCACCGCGCTTGGGGACAACGCGATCATGCCGTGAGCCGCTTCCCCCCCGAGAACTTTCTGCCAGGACCACGTGACCACGTCGAGTTTGTCCCAGGGCAGCTTCATGGCGAAGACCGCCGAGGTGGCGTCGCAGATCGTCAGTCCCGCTCGGTCCGCCTTGATCCAGGCGCCGTCCGGTACGCGCACCCCCGACGTGGTGCCGTTCCAGGTGAAGACCACGTCGCGCGTGAAGTCGACCTTGGACAGGTCCGGGAGTTCGCCGTAGTCGGCGGTAAACGTGCGCGCATCGAGCTTCAGCTGTTTGGTCACGTCCGTCACCCAGCCCGCGCCGAAACTCTCCCAAGCAAGCAGGTCGACACCGCGTGCGCCCAGCAGAGACCAGAGGGCCATCTCCACCGCGCCGGTGTCGGAGCCGGCGACGATGCCGAGCCGGTAATCGGCAGGCATGCCCAGGATGGCCTTGCTGCGATCGATCACCGCCTTGAGCCGTTCCTTGCCGATCTTGGTGCGGTGGGAGCGTCCGACGGCAGCATCACGAAGCGCGTCCAGGGTCCAGCCCGGCCGCTTGGCGCAGGGGCCGGAAGAGAAATGAGGTCGACGGGGTTTTCGTTCTGGCTTCATGAGTGCCTCCTCGAACTGCCGGGAGCATGAATTTTTCCGGGGCCCGGGTCAAGGTGGGAAACATCGGGGCTGGGGACCTGCACGACATCGGCAAGAAGCTGGTAATCATCATGCTGGAGGGCAGCGGCTTTCAGGTCACGGATCTGGGCACCGATGTGTCGCCCGAGCGTTTCGTCGAGACCGCGAAGCAGACCGGTGCGCAGCTGGTCGGGCTCTCCGCGCTACTGTCCACCACGCTGCCGTCCATGGAGAAGACCGTCCGTGCTATCCGCGAATTCGATTCGGAGGTGAAGGTCATCATCGGCGGCGCCCCAGTCACGCAGGCGTTCGCCGACAGCATCGGTGCCGACGGTTTCGGCCGCGACGCCACGGCAGCCGTCTCGTTAGAGCGCCGGCTGGTCGCGGACGCCTGAGTTCGGACCGGGCCGGGATTCGTGGAGCACGAAACGACACTCATGGTAGAAAA
Organism: Candidatus Binatia bacterium; assembly: GCA_036382395.1. Lineage (NCBI taxonomy): Bacteria > Candidatus Binatota > Binatia (SeqCode) > Binatia bacterium. The sequence continues at coordinate 6,581 of DASVHW010000234.1, forward strand.
GCGGCCGCGTCCAGAGCCGGCTCCGCCTGAAAGACCGCCATCTCGGTGAAGGAACGACCCGCAGCTCTCGCTTAACGGATCAACGACTCGAGCCCCATCAGCCCGAGCGTAGCAGCCGACGTCAAAACCAGGCTGCAGAGAACCGCACCGAGACTCATCCAGAACACTAGCCGGCCGGTGGGCGCGCCCAAGCTCATTCCCACCGCGGTGCCGAGCGGCGCACCGACAAGCAACGGGCTCAATAGACCCAATCCAATCACGCCATAGCGCACCCAGAAGCGGGCAATACGCCCGTGGCGCCCTCCGCTGTCTCCACCGCTGCGACGCAACAGCCAGAGCCGTACGCGTCCACCCATGAAGCCCATGGCCAGGATGCCGAGGATCGCCCCAAGAGCGGCCACGGCGCCGGTGGTGACAGGATGGATCTGCAGCACCAGACCCGCCGGGATGGCGGCCCACAGCTCGACCGTTCCCAACCCAAACACGGCCAGCAGACTGACAAGGTCCATTCGTTCCCGCTTCCTCGCGGCGCGTCTGGCAACCGGCCCGGCCGCGCTCACAGGTATTACCAGATCCCACTCGAGTCCGTCGACCCGTCGGATACGATATTGAGGATCCGGCGCCGCCATCACTGACGTCGCGGGACATTGCCGTGGTCATGTTGTAGGAAACAAACATGACCACGCGAAAGACACGCCCCCACGACTGGACGGAACTGCTCGATGAACTCGACGCACGCCTGGCCAAGGCTCGGGAGATGGGAGGGCCAGAGAAGCTTGCGAAGCAGCGGGCAGGCGGGCGCTTCGATGCGCGCCAGCGCATCTTCGAACTATGTGATCCAGGAAGCTTCCGCGAGATCGGTGCCCTGGTAGGTTCCCTGCCCCGTGCTGCTTTGCCGCCGGCTGCAGCCGACGCCCTCGTCGGTGGCATTGCGACCATCGACGGCCGGCCGGTGGTGATCGGCTCCGAGGACTTTACGGTCCAGGGCGGTTCCATCGGCATCGGAACCCACGCTAAGCGCGTGCGTCTTGCCGAACTCGCGCTCCGGGATCGCGTGCCGTTGGTTATGTTCCTCGAGGGCGCGGGCGAGCGCATGACAAATGCGCTCGAACGCTACCCACACGCACCCAACGATTTGCAGATTCTAGCGGAGCTCTCGGGCAAGGTCCCCACCGTTGCGGTGGTCATGGGGGCATCGGCCGGACACGGCGTGCTCACCGCCCTGCTCATGGATTTCGTTGTGATGGTGCAGGGGGCCGCGATGTTTTCGGCCGGGCCGCCGCTGGTCGAAGCCGCCATCGGCGAGAAGGTGTCGAAAGAAGATCTCGGCGGCGCACGCATGCACGTAGCCGACAGCGGCGTTGCGCACAACCTTGCCGAGAACGAGGCGGAGGCCTTTGCCCTAGTGCGCAAGTACCTGGCCTACTTTCCGCTCAACGCCTGGCAAAGACCGGCCACAGTTCCGCGCACTGACGAGAACGGCGAGCGCCGGCTTGACGGTATTCTCGAACTGGTCCCGCGCAATCCGAGCCGGCCTTACGATATGCGGCGTCTCCTCGAAATGTTGGTCGACACCGGCAGCCTCTTCGAGGTGCAGCCGCTCTACGGCGCCTCCATGGTAACCGCACTGGCACGGCTCGGGGGACAACCCGTGGGCATCGTGGCCAATCAGCCGATGGTGCTGGCGGGCGCGGTAACCCGACAAGCGGCAGACAAAGCAGCGCATTTCCTCGACCTCGCCGATGCGTTCCATCTTCCCGTCATCTTTCTTGCCGACAATCCGGGCATCATGGCGGGGACACAGGCGGAGCGTGAGGGGACGCTGCGTAGCGCCGCCCGCATGTACGCCGCTCAGGCGGGCTTGCGAGTGTCCAAGCTGCACGTGACGCTACGCAAGGCGTTCGGCTTCGGCAGTTCACTCATGGCGATGAACCCGTTTGACCGGCAGAGCATCACGCTGGCGTTCCCTGGCATTTCGCTAGGTGGCATGCCGGCAGCAGGCGGTGGAACCGCGGCCAAGGTTAGCGATGACACGCTGGCGCAGCTCGAAGCTGCTGAGAGCGCCGGGGCGTGGAAGGCGGCGGACAACCTCAGCTACGACGCGGTGATCGACCCGCGTGATCTGCGCAACGCCCTCTTGGCCGGCTTGCGCCTCAGCGCGGGACGTGTCACCGAGCCACCTACGCCGGCCCGGCACACAGGCGTGCGTCCCTAATGTCCTGAGAGGTTCACTGAATATCTCATCTCCTCACCCGCGCCGTCTCGTGAGACGAGAGGGAGGAAAATGGTCCCCTCACCCTTAGGGAGAGGGCCAGGGTGAAGGGGTAAGATGTCCGAGCAGCGCGATTGCGCCCGTTCGCCGCTAGCTGATAGCTTGTAACCGTGGGTGTTCACCGCGCTTTTTGCTCGGTCGCGGGCCGACTGGCGCTGCTGTGGATCGCGCTTGCTGTCGGGTTCTTCTGCAGGGCTGCGACTGGAGCCGAGGGCGGTGGACCGGGAACGGCGATCGATGAGCTCGATCGGCTGTGGGCCGAGCGCACACATGCCGAGGCCGTTGAGCGCGCCATCACCGTCGGGACGCAAGCCTTCGCAGAGTATCCATCGAGTTACGACCTCGCTTGGCGGCTGGCTCGGGCATTTTGGCGGACGGGCGATCTCGCGACCGATGCATCCCGGCGCCGCGACGGGTACGCCACCGCGCGACGGTACGCCGAAAGAGCCGCCACTCTCGACCCGGACCGCGTCGAGGGCCACTGCTATTACGCCCTGACCACCGGCGATTACGGCGGGACACTCAGCCTACTCGGCGCCATCACAGAAGGCATCGGATCGACCTTTGAACGGGAGATCAAACGCGCCTACGACATCAACCGCGACTTCGACCACGGCAGCCCGATGCTGGCCCTGGGCCGGTACTACTTCGCACTCCCCTGGCCCAAGCGCGATCTCAAGCAGTCGCGTCACTACCTGGAAGAATTGAAGCAGCGCCATCCCGGCGCGCTGTTGGGACGCATCTATCTCGCCGAGACGGATCACGCGCTGGGCGACGATGCTGCCGCGCGGCAGGAACTCCAGTACGTGCTCAGCCACGATCCCCTGCGCGACAGAGCGGTCGAAGAACAAGATGTGAAGTCCGATGCCCAACAGTATATGCGGGACTGGTTCGGCACTGCTGCCACACCGCCAGCGTGAGACAAGTTACCGGCCCTACACGGATAGGCCAGCGTCAGGCCTGGAAAGGAATTCCGCCGCAGAGCCGACCCTCCACCCTACGGCCTCCAGGCGCTCCTTCTTTTGCCGTTTCATCATTTCTTCCATGGACCGGCTTTCACGACGACCATCCATGCGAACATGCGGCCGGCCATGTACGTTTCTGTATACTCTTGTCCGGCGAGTAGATCGGACCTCCCGGGGGATCCATATCTGCCCAGGATCCTTGCCCATTCTTGTCGGTGAGGCATCATGACTTTTGACGACACATGAAATTCGTGTCGTGCCGGCGTGGATAGTGCCGGACTTGCGAGTACGTTTCCAGGTTTCCCGCACAGTGGCGCACGACTTACGGCAGCACATGCTCGTAGGAGAGGCATCATGGAGACAGGGATGACCGACCTTGCGGAGCTGCTGCGTGCGGCGGTGGCGCAGGAAGCATCCGACATCGTGCTGAAAGATGGCCGGCCGCCGATGTTTCGGATCAAGGGCGACCTCGCGCCCTGGACAGGAATCCCGGGGTTGGCGGCCGACGAACTGGACGAACTGGCCAGCACCCTTCTGCGTGACGATTCGCAGCGGATGCGTTTCGCCACCGAACGGCACGCTGATCTCGCATTCGATGAGCCCGGACTGGGCCGTTTCCGAGTGAACGTGTTTCGTCAACGGGGTACGGTTGGCATCGTCTTTCGCGTGATTCCTTCACAAGTGCGCCAGGTCGCTCAGCTCAACCTTCCGCCAATTGTCGAGCAGCTCACCAACGAGCGTCGCGGCTTGATTCTGGTCACCGGGCCCACGGGCAGCGGCAAGAGCACGACACTGGCCGCCATGATCGAGCACATCAACCAAACCAGCGCGCGGCACATCATCACGATCGAAGATCCGATTGAATATGTCCACCGTGAGCGCCGCTCTCTCATCAGCCAGCGAGAGATCGGCGAGGACGTCAATGACTTTCCTTCCGCGGTGCAGGCAGCGTTGCGTCAGAACCCGGATGTCATCATGGTCGGTGAGATGCGCGACCTGAAGACTATGGAGACAGCGTTGATGGCCGCCGAGACGGGGCATTTGGTCCTGAGCACCCTGCACACCAGCGATGCGCCCGAGACGGTGATTCGCCTGATCTCCGCCTTTCCCGAGGAGCAGCGGGAACAGGTCCGAATCGTACTAGCCAGTGTGCTGCGCGGGGTGGTGAGCCAGCGGTTGCTGCGCCAAGCAGACGGCTCCGGCATGGTGCCGGCGGTGGAGGTCATGGTCGGCACGCTGCGCCTGCGCGAACATATCGAGAAGCAGCGCATCCGTGACCTGCCGGAATTGATCGCGCAGGGGCAGAGCTACGGAATGCAGACCTTCGACCAGTCCTTGATGGCGCTCTTTCGCTCCGGCCGCATCACATACGAAGAAGCCCTGGCGCAATGCCGTGCTCCGGCGGATTTCGAGCTCCAGGCGCGCGGTATTGATTCGAGCCGCAATCCCCTGTCGAGCTTCGAGGTTCGCGGCGCCACCAGCGACCGCCGCGCACAGCTGTAGCGAAGGCGCAAGGGCAAGCGCCTGCCGGGTGACAAGCCAGTAAACCGTCGGACGACTCGACGAAGCTCTGTCTCTTCCGGGTTGCCGAGCTAGCCAATTTCTGGTCTCGTCGACCGCCGAAGGAGTCACGAGATGGGACCGCTCGAAGGTATCAAGATTATCGAGATCGCCGGCATTGGCCCAGGCCCGTTTGCGGCCATGATGCTTGCCGATATGGGCGCCGAGGTGCTGCGCGTCGAACGCCCAGGCGGCAGCACAGTCGCGCACTTCTGGCCCAACCCGGCGACGGACCTGCTCAGCCGCGGACGCCGGTGCATTTGCATCGACCTGAAACACCCCGACGGTGTGACGCTGGTGCTCGACTTGGTGCAGCGAGCAGACGCCCTGTTCGAGGGGTTTCGCCCCGGCGTCATGGAGCGCTTGGGACTGGGTCCAATGATCTGCCTCGAGCGCAACCCCCGGCTGGTCTACGGTCGCATGACCGGTTGGGGACAAGACGGGCCGCTGGCCCATGCCGCAGGACACGACATCAACTACATCGCACTGGCGGGGGCGCTTGAGCCGATCGGCCGGCGCGGGCAGCCACCCACGCCTCCCCTGAACCTCGTCGGGGACTTCGGCGGTGGCGGACTTGTGCTGGCGTTCGGGATGGTGTGCGCGCTGCTCGAATGCAAGCGTTCGGGCCGTGGTCAGGTCGTCGACGCCTCGATCGTCGATGGCGCCGCCGCACTCATGACCGTCTTCCACGGCGTGTACCAGGCCGGCTTCCCGAATACGGAGCGCGGCACGAGCATGCTCGATTCTGGATCCCACTTTTACGAAGCGTACGAGACGGCGGACGGCAAGTACGTCTCCATCGGTTCCTTCGAGCCGCAGTTCTACGCCGAGCTGATCCGTCGCCTCAGCCTCGAAGGGGAAGACCTACCCGGCCAAATGGATCAGGCAAGCTGGCCGGAGCTGAAGAACCGCTTCGCGAAGATCTTCAAATCAAAAACGCGGCAGGAGTGGTGTGATCTCCTCGAGGGAACGGATGTCTGTTTCGCGCCCGTGCTCTCGGTTGCCGAGGCCCCCCACCATCCGCACAACAAGGCACGGGGGACCTTCGTCGAAGTAGCGGGCGTGCTGCAACCCCGTCCGGCTCCTCGCTTCAGCCGGACGCCATCCGAGATCCAACGTCCGCCCGCACGCCCAGGAGAGCACACGGAGGAGGCCTTACGCGACTGGGGCGTTTCAGCCGAGAAGATCACGGCCCTCAAAAACACCGGAGCGATCGTCTAACCACCCGAACCCACAGTACTGACGTTCGGAAGCTAACGCTGCTGACCGCTCCTAGGCAGGACATCTGGGCGCAAGCTGGCGCCAACGTGTGGCCGTAGCAGCGCCTCCCGCCTGCACTTCTCAAGCTTGGAGACATCGCACCCTAAGCATTTTCGATCGTGAGATCGATCGAGGCGCAATGCCGCAATTGTCCAGTATCTCACAGTACTGACCGCTGGCACGATACCTGCGGGTTCCGCGGGGTACGCGCTCTTGCGCCGTCGCGCGCGGGAGGGGATAGTGCGACCGACCGAGCCAGGGTCGCTGCCGTCATGTAGGCCCAGCCGCACGCGTGAGCGGAAGGGAGAAGATTGTCCCGGAGGTACCTCATGGTTCTCGAACTCGGTTCCGCACACGACCCGGAAACCATCGGCCAGCATCTCGTGCGCTGCGGCGTGAGCCGGCGTGAGTTCCTCGCCTTCTGCGCCAAGCTCATGGTGGCTGCCCCTTTCGGCCTGGCGCTCACGGATAAGGCAGGTGCGTCCGAGGTTGCCCGTGAGGTCGCACGAGCGCGGCGACCGTCAGTCATCTGGCTCCACTTTCAGGACTGCACCGGATGCACCGAGACGTTGCTGCGCACCTCCACGCCCGACTTGAGCGAACTCATTTTGCACCTCATCTCGCTCGACTATCACGAGACGCTCATGGCCGCCGCGGGCAAGGACGCTGAGGACGCGCTGCACGCCGCCATGGAGGCGAACGCCGGCAAGTACGTCCTAGTGGTCGAGGGGTCGATCCCGCGCAAGGACAAGGGCATCTACATGAAGGTCGCCGGCAAGCCTGCCCTGCAGATGCTGGAGGAAGTCGGCGGACAGGCGGCCGCGATCATCGCCATGGGGTCGTGCGCCTCCTGGGGTGGCATTCCCTCCGCCGATCCAAACCCGACAGATGCCGTTGGCGTCGACGCGATCATCAAGAACGGCAAGCCCATCATCAACATCCCGGGCTGCCCGCCCAACCCGTACACTCTGCTCGGCACGGTGCTGCAGTACGCCACCGCCGGCACCCTGCCCGCGCTCGATGAACTCAAGCGCCCGAAGTTCGCTTACGACCGCAACATCCATGACCACTGCCCGCGCCGGCCGCACTTCGACGCCGGGCGCTTCGCGCAGGAGTTCGGCGACGAGGGCCACCGCCAGGGCTGGTGTCTCTACAAGCTCGGCTGCAAGGGCCCCGAAACGCACGCCGGCTGTTCGACGCGCCATTTCAACGAAGTCGTCGACGTCTGGCCGATCGGCATCGGCGCCCCCTGTGTCGGCTGCACGGAACAGAAGATCGCGTTCCGCATGCCGATGTTCCAGACCATCCCGATCCACGATGCCAAGCCACCAGACACCTACGCACCCATCACGGCGCCCCAGGGTGGCATCAGCCCGGTGGCAACCGCCGTGGCCGGGCTCATCGGCGGCGCGCTGCTCGGCGCGGGCTACATGGCGTCGCGGAAGCTCGGCCCGCCAAGTGACGCCGAATCCGGATCGAAACCGACAAAGGAGTAGGCCATGGGCATTTCCAGACGCGCGGCCCTCAAAGCCATGGTCGCCGCCACCGCGACGGCGGCGGCGACGCTCAAGGCGCGCCCGGCGAAGGCGACAGCGGTCGTGGCCCCACCCAATGCCGTGGGCATGCTCTATGACGCCACGCGCTGCATCGGCTGCAAGGCGTGCATGGTGGCGTGCAACGCGGCCAACGACCTTCCCCCCGATACCGCGCGATCCGGCGGCCTATGGCAGATGCCACTCGACCTCAATCAGCGGACGAAAAACATCATCAAGCTGTATCGGGATTCCGAAACCGGCGCCTACTCGTTTATCAAAAGGCAGTGCATGCACTGCCTCGATCCGGCGTGCGCGGCGGCGTGCATGCTTGGCGCGCTGCAGAAGCGTGAGTACGGCATCGTCACCTATGATCCCAATCTCTGCGTCGGCTGCCGCTACTGCCAGATGGGCTGCCCGTTCAACATAGTGAAATTCGAGTGGGACAAGGCCTTGCCGAAAATCGTCAAGTGCGAGCTGTGCAATCACCGCATCGCCAAGGGCAAGATCCCGGCGTGCTGTGAGGTATGTCCGACCGGCGCGGTCATCTACGGCAAGCGCGCCGATCTCATCGAGGAGGCACACCGCCGGCTCGACCAGAACCCCGGCCGCTACGTGCCGAAGGTCTACGGCGAGCACGACGCAGGCGGCACGCAAGTGCTGTATCTCGCGCACGTGGACTTCGGGAAGCTCGGCCTGCCGATTTTAAGCGACGAATCCATCCCGCAGAGGGTGCGATCGATACAGCACACGGTCTACAAAGGTTTCGTGGCACCCGTGGCCCTCTATGCCCTCTTGGCTGCGGTGATATTGCGGAACCGCAAGAAGGCCGGCGGGGCTGGCACCGAGGAGGAACACCCATGAACGGGCACGGTCGTCCGCAAGCGGTCGGCGGCGCCATCTTCACACGTCCGGTTCAGGTGCTGGCGGCGTTCGCCGCGGTGGCCGCCGGACTCATCGTCTGGCGCTTCATTCTCGGCCTGGGTGCGACCACGGCGCTCAACGACGGCTATCCGTGGGGCCTGTGGATCGCGTTCGACGTGGTCACCGGCACCGCCTTGAGCTGCGGCGGTTACGCGGTGGCGCTGCTGGTGTACATCCTCAACAAAGGGCAATACCACCCGCTCGTGCGCCCGGCGTTGGTTACCAGCGCCTTCGGTTACACGATCGCCGGTCTATCAGTGGTAATCGACATCGGGCGACCCTGGATCGCGTGGAAGCTTCCGCTCTTCTGGCATTGGAACGTAGACTCGACCCTGCTCGAGGTGTCGCTGTGCATCATGTCCTACACCGTCGTGCAGTGGATCGAGCTGTCGCCGGCGTTCCTCGAGTGGGCGCGGACCAGTACCAACCGCAGGATCCGCCAGGTTGGCGAGACCGGCCTGCCGGTCGTCAGGAAGAGCCTGCTATGGCTGATCGCGCTGGGTATCGTTCTGCCGACGATGCACCAGTCGGCGCTCGGCTCGCTGCTGCTGCTCAGTGGGCCGCGCCTGCATGCGCTGTGGAGCACGCCGCTGCTGCCGCTACTGTTCCTCATTTCGTGCGTCGCCATGGGGTACGGCGCGGTAGTGATCGAGGGCTCGTTGTCGTCCCGGTTTCTCGGCCGCAAGCCCGAGACCGAGCTGCTGGCGGGGCTTGGCTTCGCCATGCTGCCCCTGTTGGGGTCGTATCTCGGTCTCCGCTTGATTGACCTCGCCGTCCGGGGGCAAATCGGCGCGCTGCTGGCGTTCGATCTTTACAGCGTCATGTCGCTCATAGAGTTCGCACTTTTCTTGGCCGCCTTGGCACTGCTGTCGACTGACTCCCGGCGCCGTGATCCGGGCAACCTGTTCCGGGCGGCCATGCTGATGCTGTTGGCTGGCGCGGTCTACCGCTTCGACGTCTTCCTGGTGGCCTTCCTCCCAGGGGCGAACTGGTCGTACTTTCCGAACGTCAACGAGATCCTCATCACTGCGGGGCTGGTGGCCGGTGAGATCGCCGGCTACATCGTGCTCATCAAGCTCTTCCCGATCTTGGCCGGCGAGCCGCAGGCCGCGCCAGTCCATTGAGAAGGAGTATTCATGGCGCGCATCACCATTGACCCAATCACCCGCATCGAAGGGCACCTGCGTATCGACGCCGTCGTCGAAGACGGCCGGGTGCAGAAGGCCTGGGCCTCCGGCACCATGTGGCGCGGCATCGAGACGATCATGCGCGGGCGCGACCCGCGCGAGGCCTGGCTCTTCGCCCAACGTTTCTGCGGAGTGTGCACGACGGTGCACGCGATCGCCTCGGTGCGCGCCGTCGAGGATGCCCTCGGCATGGAGATCCCGCCGAACGCGCAATACATCCGTAACCTCATCCTGATCAGCCATGCGCTGCACGACCACATCGTCCACTTCTACCATCTGTCGGCACTGGACTGGGTCGACGTGACCACTATTCCGCAGGCCGATCCGGGGAAGGCGTCATCCATCGCCGAGAGTCTCTCGGACTGGACGGGAAACTCGCGCCAGGAAATGGCCCGCATACAGAAAAAAGTTGTCGGCCTGCTGGGGAGCGGCCAGCTCGGCATCTTCGCCAATGGCTACTGGGGCCACCCGGCGATGAAGCTGGCCCCGGAGGTCAACCTGTTGGCGCTGGCGCACTACCTGCAAGCGCTCGACTTCCAACGCAAGGCGAACCAGGTCGTCGGCGTCCTCGGCGGCAAGACACCGCACATCCAGAACCTCGCCGTCGGGGGAGTGATGAACGCCATCAACCTCGACAGCCTGGCGACCCTCAACATGGATCGGCTCTACATGCTGAAGAGTCTCCTCGACGAGGTCGTCCCGTTCGTACAGCAGGTGTATTTCCCCGACGCCTGCGCCATCGCCGGCTTCTACCCCGAGTGGTTCGACATCGGTGCCGGCGTGAGAAACTACCTGGCGGTGCCGGACCTTCCCACCGATCCGGCTTCGACGACCTTTGATCTGCCCGGCGGCACGATCTTCGACGGCAACATCGAAAGCGTGCGGCGCATCAGCGGCGCCCGTGACGACTACTTCCGCCAAGGCGTGGTCGAGGACGTCACGCACGCATGGTACAAGGGCCGCGGGCCCCAGCACCCATGGAAGGGCGAGACGGACCCCGACTACACCGACTTCCAGGACGAGGGGAAGTACACCTGGGTCAAGGCGCCCCGGTTCGAGGGCAAGCCCATGCAGGTCGGCCCGCTGTCCAACATCCTCATCGGCTACGCCTCGCAACACGAACTGACCCGCAAGTGGACCGACCTCGCGTTGGCGCGCGTCTCCGCGATCGCGCAGCGCCCGATCACGATCGACAAGATGCAGTCGACGATGGGCCGCTACCTGGCACGTGCCATCCGCGCCGCCGTGCTGTCGGAGCTGGCGTTGCGGCACTGGCAGCTGCTCGTCAGCAACATCAGCAGCGGCGACTCGCGCACCTTCAACGCCCCACACTTCTCCAAGGACCCCGTGGAGGGCGTTGGTGTACATGAGGCGCCGCGCGGGGCGTTGTCGCACTGGATCATCGTGAGGGACGGCATCCTCTCCAACTACCAAGCGGTGGTACCAACGACCTGGAACGCGAGCCCGCGCGACCAGCATGACGTGCCGGGCCCGTACGAGGCCGCGTTGCTCAACAACCCGGTCGCCAATCCAGAGAAGCCGCTCGAACTCCTGCGCACCGTGCACTCGTTCGACCCGTGCATGGCGTGCGCCATTCACACCCTCGACGTAGAAGGCCGGACGACCGCGACCGTGAAGGTGCTGTGACAGCCCCGGCAGAAGCGCACGCGCACATCGCGGTCATCGGCCTTGGCAACGTGCTCCTCGGAGACGACGGCTTCGGACCGTTCGTGATCGAGTTGCTCCGCGCCGGCTGGGAGTTCCCCGAGTGCGTCGCGCTGGTCGATGTCGGCACGCCTGGGCTCGGTCTCGTCACCTACTTCCACAACCGCGAGATGGTAATCCTAGTGGATGCCGTGGGGGCGACCGGACGCCCCGGTGAGCTGCGGCTCTATCCGAGCGAGGACCTGCGCAAGATGTCGCCCCAGCCCCGCGTGAGCCCCCACGATCCCGCCGTACAGGAGACGCTGTGGATCACGGAACTTGCAGGATGTGGGCCGCGCGAGGTGCTGCTCTTGGGAGTCATCCCCGAGTCGCTCGATCTTGGCGCCGGGTTGAGCGCCCCAGTGCGCCAGGCGGCATCGGCCGCAGCCGCGCTCGTGGTGAGCGAACTGGCGAAAGGTGGAACCGTCGCGGTGCCTCAGCCGAATCCAAGAATCCCAGATGCCTGGTGGATGCGTAAGCCGCATCGAGGGACCTTTCCTGCGCTCCCGGACGAGCGATAGGACACCGGAGCCGCCCCTCGATCCTGACGCCGCAGGCGGGAGTCAGCTCACGGCGTACCGGGGCATCAAAGACCCGCCACGCCACAGTCGGCCACGCCGCCTCAGTATTCCACTTGCAGAGCGCATGGGCACCAGCTACGCGAGGACCGTCGGTCAGCGAGTGCTCCCGTAATGCGTCGTGGGAAGAAGAAGTTGGTATTCGGCCTGGTTGGAGGGCTCGGTCTCGTCCTGCTCCTCCTGGCGGTCGCGGCCCTGGTGGTGCCGTACGTCGCCAACGACATCGCACCGCTGCACGCGCAGATCATCACGCAGTTGTCGCAGCAACTGGGCGGAGAGGTGCAGTTTCGCACCCTGCGTTTGTCCGTCTTGCCGCGACCCCATGTAAGTCTGGATCAGGTCAGCCTGTCATTCCCCGGCTCAGTTGAAGGAACGGTCGAGTCGATCTCCGTCTACCCGAAGCTGCTACCGCTGGTCAGAGGGAAGGTACAGGTTGCCGAGCTTCGGCTCGCTGGCGCACATCTCCGGATACGGCTGCCGCGCCAGCCAGGAGCTGGAGAAACGCCACACGGCGGCAGCTCGGTCGCGGACGTCAAGCAGGCCGTGGCCTCGGCTCTGGGCGCCGCGGCGTCTGTTGCCACCTCGCAAGCGCCAGGCCTGGTCGTGGTCCTGAAAAATAGCACGGTCAGCTTCAGCCCCGGAAGTAATCGTCCGCTTCGGTTTACGGACGTTCGCGCACGCATCCGTCTGCCGCCAGACCAACTCAGCCTTGACATGACCTGCGCATCCACTCTGTGGGAGCGGATGTCGTTGAAGGCGTCACTGAACGTCACCAACTTCGAGGGTGAAGGGCACATCACCCTCACCCGGTTCCGGCCGCAATTCATCAGCGCGCAGTTCCTTCCACACGGTACGCGGCTGGGAGACTCCGAGGCGAGTCTCACTTTGGACGTCACGGCGCATGGGCTCGATGAGATAGACGCGGATGTCGACGCTTCGATTCCCTCGCTGACCGTCCGGCGCCGCCATGAGGAAGTTATTCTGCGCGGCCAGCACATCAACGCGACGCTGCGGCATGACGGAGACACGACACACGCAGCGCTGATCCGCTGGCAGCTCGACCATCCCCGCTTGCAGCTTTCCGGCAGCTTATCCCTCGCTCCGGACTTGGCCACGTTGGAAGTGCAGGCGACGAAGTTGGACGTGACTTCGGTCCGACAGGCTGCGACACTTGTGGCGGAAGACGTTCCGCTGATTCGAGACATCTTCAACGTGCTCCGAGGCGGAACCGTGCCGCAGATCACCTTTCGTTCCACGGGGGCATCCTTCAGTGACCTCGGACGGGATGAGACTGTCGTGATCCAAGGTCGTCTCGTCGACGGTGATATCCACGTTCCGGGAATTGACCTCGACCTGAATCATGTCACCGGAGACGCCACCGTTGCCCATGGCATTCTCTCCGGCGAGCAGGCGTCGGCGCAACTCGGACAGTCCCGGGCAACCGCCGGAACGTTACGGCTCGGTTTGAGGGGCGCGACGCCCGAGTTGCGCGTCGAGACGCAGGTCCAGGCCGACGCGGCGGAGCTGGCTGCATGGCTCAGACGCCTGGTCAAGAACGATTCGTTCCAGCGTGAATTCGGTCGCATCACCGACGTGGCCGGCATGGCCGCGGGGAAGCTGCTGCTTGCCGGCAGCACCAAAGATGTGACCGTGACGGCGGAGGCATCGGCATTCGACGTCTCCGGCCGCGTTCAAGGTTCCGCTCTGCCGCTCCGCGTCCAAGGCGGACGCTTCGCCTATGACGCCGGCGGAATTGCCGCAAGTGGTCTGCACCTGACTTTGGGCGCGTCTGTCTGGTCACAGGGAGAGATACAACTCCGTCAGAACGGCACGGCTTTGTTCAAGGCCGCCGCCGGCACGTCGCGCATCGTGCTGCACGAAGCCTACCCGTGGCTGGTCGCTTGCGGCTGGTTGCCAGACTCCTCCTGGAATCCGCAGTCACTCAGCGGCACGGTATCGCTGGCGTCACTGAAAGCGAGTGGATCGACAGACACCCCCAGCGACTGGCGCTTCGAGCTGAACGGCACGGCGCAGGCGCTGGTGATCGAATCCGCGCCCTTGCGGGAGCGCATCGCCATTCGGTACCCGGTGTCCCTCTCCCAGCTCCACCTGGCGCACGACTCGAACACAGGGACATCGTTCGCCGCCGAGGTGGCCGGCATGGACGGTCTCACGGGAGCCGTTGACCTGGTGTGGAAATCGGAGCGGTTGAACATTAGGCGCCTGCGTATCCGCGATGCGCAATCCGATGCAGACTTGGCGCTGCTGCTCACCCCACAGGACCTCTCCCTGGCCTTCAAAGGGAACGTGAGCAAAGCGACGCTGGATAAGCTGATCGACAATGATCTGCTCGGTGGGTTGCTACAGGGTGATGCCCACATACGCATTCACCGCGACCAGCCCGTGCGCTCGACACTGAAGGGCCATCTGGAGGCCAGCAACGTCACTGTGCCGCTGGGGGAGAGCCGGCGTCTGAGCGTCGAGCACATCGCAGTCGATGCCGCGAACGCGACCGCCAGCGTGGACGGCATCGTCGACGCCGGCTGGGGCAGCCGCATGCGCCTGCAGGGGACGGTCAACCAGTCGCCACAGCCGTTCGCTGCGGATTTCGACCTCGCGGCGGGCCCACTCGATTGGGACCGCATCGAGCCATGGCTCCAACGCAACGGTGACGCGGGCCACGCACCGGCTTCGGCCTCATCGGAACAGGAACTACGCGGCACGTTGCAGGTCACCGCGGAGTCGTTCACCTACGGAAGCTTTGCGTGGCAGCCAACGCGCGCGGTGTTGACGTTTGCTCCGGGTGGACTCACCGTGACGGTCACCGAGGCCAATGTCTGCGGCGGCATCGGCACGCCGGGAACAATCGCGGTCGCTCCGGAGGGTCTGACGCTCGCCTTCAATCCAACGGCAAAGGATGCGCCGCTAGATGTTTTAGTGAAGTGCGTAGGTATCCAAAAAGAGTTCGTCACCGGTCAGTATAGTCTGGCCGCAACCGTTACTGCCCGCGGCCAGGCGGCTGCACTCGGTCGGTCCATTGAGGGGCACGTGGAGCTCAGTGCGAAGAGTGGGCGCATCTACGGAATGGGGCTGACCGCGAAAGTGCTCTCCGTATTGAATGTCGCCACCGGCGCCCTGAGAAATCTCCCGGACCTCGCGAAGGAGGGGCTGCCGTACGAGAGCATCACGATAAAGGGCGATCTAAAGGGCGGGAGGCTCTTGCTGACTGAGGCAATCTTGGACGGACCCTCGGTGAAGTGGGCCGGCGAAGGGTCCGTGGACATAGTCGCCAGGACCTTAGACCTCACCCTGCTGGTAGCGCCGCTGACAACGGTGGACTTCGTCGTCAGCCGCGTCCCCGTCATCGGCGGGCTACTTGGAGGCAGCCTGGTGTCCATTCCGGTCAAGGTGACCGGCAACCTTGACGATCCACAGGTCACCCCGCTTGCACCCTCAGCGGTGGGAAAAGGGCTGTTGGGTATCATGACGAGAACGCTCAAGCTCCCCATCACGCTGATTCAGCCCTTGCTGCCGGAACGGTGATAGGCCCCGCCTCGCATGCCCAACCGGTCACCCGCATTCTTCTTGGCGATTCGTCAAACCCACTTGCGTCTGCAGCGACAACCCGGCAAGGTTCTTACTCCGACAACTTTGATTAAGGAATGTGCCAGTGGACAACCTCGACGAGGAATCTGTTGCCCTCCACGCACGGCTGCACGGCAAGCTGGAGGTGAAAAGCAAAGTTGCGCTCAAGACGCGCAAGGATCTGAGCCTGGCCTACACACCGGGCGTGGCGCAGGTGTGCCTGGAGATCGCCAAGACGCCCGCCCGGGTCTTCGAGTTGACGATCAAGCGTAACACCGTGGCCGTGGTCTCCGACGGCTCAGCCATTCTCGGTCTCGGCAACTTGGGGGCCATGGCTGCGCTGCCGGTCATGGAAGGCAAAGCGGTGCTGTTCAAGGAGTTCGCCAACGTCGATGCCTTTCCGATCTGTCTCGACACCCAGGACCCCGACGAGATCGTCAACATCGTGCGCGCCATCGCGCCGGTGTTCGGCGGGATCAACTTGGAGGACATCTCGGCGCCGCGCTGCTTCGACATCGAAGCGCAGCTCCAGGATCTCGGCATCCCGGTCTTCCACGACGATCAGCACGGGACCGCGATCGTCGTGCTCGCGGCCTTACTCAATGCCGTCAAGGTAACCGGAAAGAACCTGGGCGAATGCACGCTGGTATTCAGCGGCAGTGGCGCAGCAGCCATGGCGTGTGCGCGGCTCGTTCGCAGCTATGGAGCCAGCGGCATGTGCCCGATGATTGGCGACATCATCCTCTGCGATTCGAAGGGCATCGTACATCGCGGCCGCACCGACTTGAACCCGCACAAGCGTGAGCTCGCCGAGCGCACCAACCGTACCGGACGCGTCGGCGGGCTCAATGAAGCACTGCGCGGCGCCGACATCTTCATTGGGCTCTCGCAGCCGAAGCTGGTCACGCCGGCGATGGTGCGAACCATGAACCAACACCCGATCGTGTTCGCCATGGCCAACCCCATCCCGGAGATCATGCCCGATGCCGCCCGCGAGGGCGGCGCCATTGTCGTCGGCACTGGACGGAGTGACTATTCGAATCAGATCAACAACGTGCTGGCGTTCCCGGGTGTGTTTCGCGGCGCCCTCGATGCGGCGGCGACGGTGATCAACGAAGACATGAAAGCCGCTGCGGCCGAAGCGTTGGCGGCGGCGGTGATCGAGCCCACGCCCGAACGCATTCTGCCCGACCCGCTGGACAAGGCGCTCGCGTACCGCATTGGCGACGCCGTTGCCGCCGCCGCCCGGCGCACCGGCGTGTGCCGCGCGGAGCGGCCGCGTCTCCGGGAAGATCCCGCCGCACGGCTGTCGGTGGCACCAACGGGTTGAGCGCGGACCCCGCTCACTCCGGCCCTGCATGGGCCGCGGACGAAGTCGCTCGGAAATCGTTACCGTCGCCCGCGGCGAGGACGAGCTTGGTTGTGTCGAACCGTCCGTGTCACCGGCTAGAAGCGTTCTTTTGTTTCAGGTCGCGATGCTTCGACTGTGGAGATTTGTCGCCCACGCATGCCTCCGTTCGATGGCGAAGGGTGGCCGTCGGCCGCCAGTCACGGCCAGATCAGCTACCTTAATCAGCACACCCGGGTCCGGCGGTGGACCCCTTGTGCCCGGAAGCGATTACGCAACACAGTACAAGAAGCAATAACCAGAACTCTCAAGCGTGAAGGAACGACGAGGTGTTGGATCATGCCGCATGAGGCGTCACAGACAGCTTTGCGTCACCTGCGGCAGAACCAACGCGACAATCAGGCAGGGCTCATGAGCAGCCGTACAGCCTCGGCCGCAGGAACGACACTGTGGATCGAGCCTGCCGTCTCGCCGGCGTACAACGGCGCCACCTCGAGCACGCTCTCCGGGTGCCCGATCAGCGGAGCGGTAGGTCCATAGAGCGGGAGCGAAAGGCGCTGCCGCGGCGTCGTGAGCGCACCGGCATCCACCGGCATGAGCTTGCCCACGAGGCGGCTCACCTGATGCACCTGCCGGGCCCACCACGGACCTCGTGCATCATGCGCGCACCAGCGCTCGGTCGCCGCGTTGGGAACCACGCGGTGACGCGCCGGCCAGCCCAGGCCGAACAGCTCGGTCTCGAGCGTCCGCGTCGCGCCCAGCACTCTGCGCTTATACGCAGGGTGGGCTCGGCATTCGTCGGTCAGCAGGAACCGGGTCCCCGCCACAGCTCCCGCGGCGCCGGCACGCAGCGCAGCCTGCACGTCGGCAGCCGTCGCAATGCCGCCGGCAAGGAAGACGGGCTTGCCCTCGGCGACTTCGAGCGCCTTGCGCAGAAACTCGTGCCCCGGCTCGACACCGAGCAGATGCCCGCCCGCTTCGCGTCCCTGCGCGATGAGGCCGTCGGCTCCGTCGGCCAGCGCGCGCCGCGCTTCGGCCACGGTGCCGACCTGGTGAAACACGGCGATCCCTGAGGCACGAAACTGCCGCACGATTTCCCGATCAAAGCCGAAGAAGAGCACCGCAACGGCCGCCTTGCCTTGGATGCAAGCGGCGACGTGCTGGCGGCGCGTGAATGGGAGCAGCAGGTTCACGGCGATCGGCTTGCCGGGCGCGAGCTGGCGCGCCCGCTGCAATTCATCGAGCATCCGCCCCGGTGAACGGATGCCGATGGTTCCCAGGGCGCCGGCACCGGATACCGCCGCCGCCAGATCGGCCGTGGAGAGCCCGCCACCCAAACCCGCCTGGAACAGCGGGTGCTCGAGACCCAAGCGGTCAAGGATGTCCATAGGCTGCTTCTATCACCGAGCCCATTCCAATCCAAAGCTGCTCGTCCATGTTGGCTGCCGAGCCGATCCCGCCAGAGTTGGCTTGCTGCTGGCGCTCACAGGCTGTCGACGCGGAGAGGTGCTGGCATTGCGATGGGAAGACGTCGACCTTGAGGGCGGAGTGTTGCGACTGCCCGACGCCAAGGCGGGCGCCCGCACAGTCGCGCTGGGTGCGTCAGCCGCTACCCTACTGGCCGAGTTGCCACGCAACGGCAAGCATGTCGTTCACAGTGCATTTTCATCGGACCGGCCGCTGTCCTGCTCGGCGCTGGAAGACGCATGGGACCGCATTCGTACAAGCGCCAAGATTCCCGACGCGCGGCTGCACGACCTGCGTCACACCGTCGGGACCTACGGCGGGCAAGCTGGGCTGAACGCGTTCATGGTGCGTGACCTGCTCGGACACAAAACGCTGGCGATGACCGGGCGCTATGTGCAGCGCGACTTGATCCGCTGCGGGCCGCCGCAGATCAAGTCGCAGGACGGATCGCCGCCGCGATGAGCAGCGATATTGAGACGGAACCGCAAGGCAACAAAAGCAGCTAAGGGAAGGAGGCCCACGCCACACACGGCTGATTTCCCCATGGTTTCCCGCATTCGGTGCACTCTGACGAAAGAGTGGCGGGCGTGGTGTTTTGGAGCGCTGCTTTTTCGGACGTGCCCGGTTCCCGGAAATCGTCGAACAACGCTGCTGGCCTCAGCGCTTTTCGCCAAAAGGACGGCCGGGCACACCAGGCCTTAGCAGATAAAATTACATGGATTTGCCTGGTGCCCTAGGTAGGCAGGTTGATTATTTGAGTGGTGGGGGGATGCCTGGGAGGATATGGAGAGGGGGGGAAGATCGCCTCGTGCCCTTAGCCTCCCTATTCCTTGAGCGTCGCGCTCTCTTTCCTCACGCTGTGACTGATGGCGCAGTAGCGGTTGCAGCGACTCATCCGCTGTCGCAGCCGGTCACAACTTTCCCAGAAACGCCTCAAGTCTCCCGGCTGCACGAGTTGAAAGGCAGGGAATCCAGGATAGAAACACAGCCGCGTACGTCCCCATAAGTCCACCATGATGTTTCGCTCATAGGAATTGCAGATATGCTCTTCTGTTCCCTTCCCTCTTCGCCACCCCAAGCGTATCCACCCGTTTTTTCGGATCGAGCGATGATACATCTTGACCTGCTCCAGCCACACGGGGTTGATGCGCAGACCATATTTCTCGTCGCATACGCGAATGATCCGCGCGAGTTCCTCCTCGTCTCGTATGACGTTTTGATCGAAAAACCGATCCTGATACCACGCGGTCGGCGGCCCGAAGGTTGGCTGGAGGAAGTTCAGCTTCAGCTTATCCGCACCGATATCGTTCAATACAAAGTCGTAGAACGCATTAAGATCCCGGTAGTTGCGTTCACA
This sequence comes from Candidatus Binatia bacterium, assembly GCA_036382395.1. NCBI lineage: Bacteria > Candidatus Binatota > Binatia (SeqCode) > Binatia bacterium. The sequence continues at coordinate 26,320 of DASVHW010000234.1, forward strand.
GATGACAGCCATGGCAAGTATCTTGGGGCCACGACCGTTCCGGCTTCGCGATTCCAAGAGCAATCTCAGGGCACCCACGGCCTTGTCGAAAGAACCCACAACGCCGCGCGTTTCATCGTGTACCTCCGGGTGATGACTGTTCAAGCTTACCGTGATCTCCGTAGGCCCCTCCTCGATCATGCGATCGGCCATCTCCGTCGTTGTGAGCCTCGTCCCGTTGATGACCGAAAAGCAGCGCAGGCCGCTTTCCGCGCACTTGGACGTCACGGCAAAATACCGGTCGGGGTCCAGCATACTCTCCCCGCCGCAGATGACGACTGCCCCTTTGTCGTTCATCCCGGCAAACTCCTGAATGATCTCGTTCCGGCGCTCGATCGAGATGTGTGTCGACGGGTCGCCCTGCTTCGCCTTCCAATACATGCAGTGCTGGCAACGGAGGTTGCACCGCCGATTGACGTCCACGAAGAGGAACTGCGGTGCCGGACGTGCGAGCCTTTTCGTTGATAGGCTCAGGTTTTCCTCCTAACCGCACGCCCCGGGGTCATGCTCCTCGCAGCTTCCACCATAGGGTACCAGGCAAATTGATGTAGAAATACACGCTAAGGGAAGGACGCCTCCGCCATCCCTTTTTCAGCGCCCCCTGCCGCGAAGCCAATTTGGGCGCACCGCTCCGCGCAACCGCCGCTGTCCCCTGAGGAATGGACCTTTCCATCACTGCCCCTTCCAATGGAATGCGCCTCAACGGAGCTCCCGCCGGCTCGCACGCCTGCGCCCGGCGGGCCTAACTTGGCGCCAGCATTCTTGAGAAGTTGTACGACCTCCTGGTGGCCCTTCTGCGAGGCCAGCATCAATGCCGTGACGCCATCGCCCGCCTTGGCGGCGAGCAGCCAGGCGACGCGAGCAGCACCGCACACAGAATGGCGGCCCAGAGATTGCGCTTCATTTGCCAGCCCCCCCCTTCGGGCCTGCCAGTTACCACGGATTACCGAACCGCACCAACGACAGACACGGCGCCGGCTTGTTACCACGGGAACCCACGGTAACAGCCTTCAGTTTCTTGGCGTCGCTGACATACTGTCGATTCGCTCCGAACTGCTCCGCAACACGCTCGGTGGCATCCCCAGCAGTCCGCCTTGGGGCGGGTACCGCTGTCAACCACCAGTCGGTACCTGACAGGTTCCCCACCCGTTCCCGGCCCGGCCGGCAGCCCAATGCAACCCGCGTCTCATGTGTGCTCATGCGTTGCCGGCGTCCGCAACGCCACTCCGACGCCGCACTACAATTTGTCGCACCGTCTCCGGCGCCCACGGTTTGCCGGTGCGGCTCGGGTGCCCTTCGGCATTCAGCGGCTCGGCAATCGCCGCGAAGCTGAGGCGGTCCCCACCGCGCGACTTGCGGCGTAGCGTGTGAATTAGCGCCACCACGTCGGCCTCACCCGGTCGCGTGCCGTAGGGCTTGCGGCGCTCACAGCGGCCCGTAGCGCGACGCTGACGGACGCGCGCGGCTTTCCAGCTTGGACACGATCACGGCCTTTTCAAACTGCGCCACCGCTCCGAGTACCTGGCGAATCAACGTGCGGGTCGGGTCATCGTCGCCGACCGTCAGCTCGGTTCCGCCGTCCGCAGCAATGACGCGCACGCCCAACTCGCGAAACTGGTTCAGGATCAGCTCGCCCACGATCAGGTCACGCGCCAGCCGGTCCGCGCGCTCGATGAGCACCACGCGCACGCCGTTCGAGCGAATGCGCGCGAGTAGGTCGGAGAGCCCCTCGCGGTCGTTGAGGTCTTTGGTCCCGCTCACGCCTTCGTCGCGGTACCCTATTGTACCTTGACGCCATCTCGCTCAGCCGATAATTGAGCGGCCCGGGGCTGCGCACGCATCCCAGGAAGGGGGGCTTATAGTGACGGCTGCCACGTTGAGGCGAAGGATTCCAACCGTACTGGCGCTCGTTTCGATTCTCCCTGTAATGGGGTGCGGACTGCGGTCAGCCAACTCGCGGCTCATCAGCTTGCTGCGGGAGACTTCCGATACACAGCGGCT